>JBKHFQ010000214.1:0-2523 GCA_046540135.1 Halobacteriales archaeon | reverse complement strand
ACCGCGACTTTCTGGAGCGCGAACGTATCGGGGACGCCGACGTGGTCGTCTGTGCGCTTGACTCCGACGAGAAGAATCTCCTGTCGGCGCTCATCGCGGAGCGTATGGGTGTCGAACGTAGCATCGTCGTGACCGAGGAGAGCGAGTACGCCGAGCTTTTCGAGACGGTTGGTGTCGATGTCGCCGTCAACCCGCGTCAGGAGGTAGCCGAGGAGATAACCCGCCTGACACAGAAGAACCGGACTGTGGGTCTTGCGCTGGTGGGTAGCGAACAGGCTGAGGTCGTTGAGGTGGAGATAGACTCTGACAGCGTCTTCGCGGGTCGGACGATACACGAGGCGGACGGTGACCTTCCCGACGGTGTCGTCGTGGGTGCCGTCTCACGCGGCGTCGAGTTCGTGCCGCCTCGCGGTGGAACGGAGATACACGAGGGGGACCACGTGATACTGTTCGTTGAGGCAGAGATTCACGACGAGGTTCTGGAGAAGGTATGAACGCCTCCGCCGACCTGCGCGCGGCGCTAGCGCTGGTCGGAAAGGTGCTCAAGTACCTCTCTCTCGCGTTCGCGCTACCCGCCGGCGTCGCGGTCTACTACGGTGAGAGCGTTCTTCCTTTCGTCACGGCGGCGGTCGTCGCCGCGGTCGTCGGAATCGGTCTTGATCTCGTCTGCCGCGGTGGCGGAGAGCTTGGAGGACGAGAGGCGTTTCTCACCGTCGCTCTCTCGTGGCTCGGCGTCGCTCTCGTCGGAGCGGTTCCTTTCCTCGTAGCGGGCGACGGCGTTCTCGCGTCACCCGTGAACGCCGTCTTCGAGTCGACCAGCGGTATAACAACGACGGGTGCGACTGTTATAGAGGACTTTAGCGTCCATTCGCGGTCCGTCTTGATGTGGCGCCAGCTGATACAGTGGCTCGGCGGTCTCGGGATTCTGGTCGTCGCCACCGCCATCCTTTCTGAGCTTTCGGTCGGCGGCGCTCAGCTGATGGAGACTGAGACACAGACGCGGAACGTCAACAAGCTGACGCCGCGTATAGAGGAGACAGCGCGTATAATCGTGAGGCTGTACGTCGCTATCACCGTCGCACAGACAGCGTTACTGTACGCGTTGAAAGCCCTCGGTCTCGCACCACGTATGACGCTGTACAACGCCGTCGCGCACGCCTTCACAAGCGTCTCAACTTCGGGCTTCTCGCCCGAACCGCGCTCAATCGAGGCGTTCGCTCCGGTCGTGCAGTGGGCGATGATACCCGGCATGTTCGTGGGCGCGACGAGCTTCATCCTTATCTACCACGTGGTACACGGCGACTTCAGGAGGATACGGAGTAGCGAGGAGTTCCGTTTCTACGCGGTCGTACTCTCGGTCTTCGCCGTGACAGCGTCAGCGCTTCTCGTACTTGACGGAGCGCATCCGACGGTCGAGGATAACGTCCGGCACGCCGTCTTCAACGTCGTCTCTATGCTGACAACGACAGGGTACGCGAGCACCGACTTCAACGCGTGGTCGTCCGCGGTGAAGCACCTCCTGTTCGCATGCATGTTCTTCGGCGGAATGGCGGGGAGTACAACGTGTTCGATAAAGATGGTGCGGTGGCTCGTCGTCGCCAAGGCGTTCCGACGCGACCTGTTCAAGGCTGTCCATCCCGACGCCGTCCGTCCCGTCCGTCTCAGCGGTTCGGTCGTCGATGAGGAGACGGTGCGCGACACGTACGCCTTCGTCCTCGTCTCCCTCGTCATCTTCTTCGCGTTCGCAATCTTCGTCGCCGTTGACTCAGCTCGCATCAACGCAGGAGTCGGCGAGTTCGAGGCTCTGAGTGCCGCGGCGGCTACGTTCTTCAACATAGGTCCCGCGTTCGGCGAGGCGGGACCGATGGGCGGCTACGGCGGATTCTCCGAGGTAACGAGGTTAGGGATGGTCGTCATGATGTGGATAGGAAGGATAGAGATAATCCCCGTTCTCGTCCTACTCACGCCGACGTACTGGGGACGGTGATTCCACAGAGTTATGTTCGTCCCGTGACGTGGTTCCGTCATGGCAAGGTTAGACTGGCGGTCGAGCGTCAGTCTCGTAGGCACGGTGGTCAAGTACCTAGCTGTGACGATGGTCATCCCCCTCGTCGTTGCGGTCGTCTACGGAGACGATACGGTCGTCTTCGCCGTCTCCGCTGTCGTTGTCGCGGCGGTCGGATTCGGGCTCGAACGCGTCGAACCCGACCCGGATATACGCGCTAAGGAAGCTCTTCTTCTCGTCTCTCTCGCGTGGCTCGCCGCCGCCGTCGTTGGCTCCCTGCCGTACCTGCTAGCCGGGTACGGTACGGAATCGACGGTCGGTCTGAGCGTCTCGTCCCCGTCGGCGTTCGTCGAGTCAGTCGTGAACGCGCTGTTCGAGTCGACGAGCGGATTCACGACAACCGGGGCGACGGTACTCGGAGATATCTCCTTCGAGACGCATTCGCACGCACTCCTGATGTGGCGTCAGCTTACGCAGTGGCTCGGCGGGATGGGGATAATCGTCCTCATGATAGCTAT
>JBKHFQ010000213.1:0-2537 GCA_046540135.1 Halobacteriales archaeon | reverse complement strand
GTCGAAGGCACGCGCCGACTCCGTGCTCATCAGCGGACACGCGGGCGGGACGGGGGCTTCGCCGCGTACTTCAATACAGTCAGCCGGCTTACCGTGGGAACTCGGTATCGCCGAGGCGCACCAGGTGCTTATGGAGAACGACCTGCGGTCGCGTATACGCGTCCGCGTCGACGGCGGCATGAAGACGGGGCGCGACATCGTCGTCGCCGCTCTCCTCGGCGCTGAGGAGTACGGCTTCGGTACGTCGGCGCTCGTCGCCGAGGGCTGTGTCATGGTGCGGAAGTGCCATACGAACAAGTGTCCGACCGGAATCGCGACGCAGGACGACGAGCGCCGCGAACTGTTCCGCGGTGAGGTCGAGCACGTCGTCAACTACATGCGTTTCATGGCGCGCGAGGTTCGCGAGTACATGGCGGAACTCGGATTCAGGACGGTCGACGAGATGGTCGGTGCCGTTGAGGCGCTTGCCCAGCGCGACCTTGACGAGGAGGAGCACCCGAAGGCGTCCGGAATCGACCTGTCGCGCCTCACCCGAGAGCCTGATTCCGACGACGACCCGACGAAAACGCGTGAACAGAACCACCGTCTCGACGATAAGATAGACCACGAGCTAATAGGTGCGGCGCGGCGCGCCATCACCGACGGCGAACCCGTCGAGGTCAAGCGGGAGATACACAACCGCGACCGTACGACCGGTGCGATGCTGAGTAGCGAGATAGCGAAGGCACACGGCGAGAACGGTCTTCCCGACGACACCGTCCGCGTCGAACTCGAAGGCTCCGCGGGGCAGTCGTTCGGCGCGTTCGTCGTCGACGGCATGACGATGCATCTCGTCGGCGACGCCAACGACTACGTCGGCAAGGGGCTTTCGGGCGGTAAGCTCGTCGTCAAGACGCCTGACGATGCCGGCTTCGCCGAGGACGAGAACGTCGTCATCGGCAACGTCGCCCTGTACGGTGCGACCGACGGCGAGGCGTACTTCAACGGCGTCGCAGGCGAACGTTTCGGCGTCCGTAACTCCGGCGTCAAGACTGTGGTCGAAGGCGTCGGCGACCACGGATGCGAGTACATGACAGGCGGCGTCGCCGTCGTACTCGGAGAGACAGGCAAGAACTTCGGTGCAGGCATGTCGGGCGGAGAGGCTTACGTCCTCGACGAACGCGGCGACTTCACCGACGTGCGTCTCAACGACGACATGGTACACGTCGAACCCACCGACGAGCGCGACGAGCGTCTCGTGCGCCGTATGGTTCAGAACCACTACGAGTACACGGACAGCGAGAAGGCGCGCGAAGTCCTCGAAAACTGGGATGAGTACTTCGAGAACTTCGTCAAGGTCATGCCAGACCCGTACGCTCGCGTCGTCGAAGAACGTATGGAACAGGGCGAGGACATACGCGTCTCACCTCCGCCCGAGCCGCCCGCTGAGATGGCGACCGACGGTGGCGAGAACGAAACGGAAGGCTGACCGGCGCGTCTACTCGTGTCCTGAGACCTCGACGGGTTCGTACGGCTCTTCGATGTACTCGACGTCGCTATCCGAGAGTGAAACCTCGACAGCCTCGACGGCGTCTTCGAGGTGTTCGACGCTCGTGACGCCCACGATAGGAGCGTCGACGGCGTCCTTCGAAAGCACCCACGCGAGAGCGACCTGCGCCATGCTCAGACCTTCGTCGGCGGCTACCTCCTGCACGCGTTCGTTCACCTCGCGCCCGCCTCCGTCGCGGTACGGATGCTCGTACATGTACTCCTCGTTCTCGCCGCGCTCTGTAGCGTCGATGTGGTCGGCGGGACGTGTCAGGTAGCCGCGTGCGAGCGGGGACCACGGCATGACGCCGATATCCTCGCGTTCGCACAACGGCAACATCTCGCGTTCCTCCTCGCGGTAGACGGCGTTGTAGTGGTTCTGCATCGTGGCGAACCTTTCCAGACCCAGTTCGTCGCTCGTGTGTAACGCATGCGCAAACTGGTGCGCCCACATCGAGGACGCGCCGACGTAACGCGTCTTTCCGTGCCACACCGCATCATCGAGCGCGCGTAACGTCTCTTCGATAGGCGTGTCGTAGTCCCACCGGTGTATCTGGTACAGGTCGACGGTGTCGGTGCCGAGACGTTCGAGGGACGCGTCGAGCTCCTGTTCGACCGTCTTACGCGAAAGACCCGACGACTGTCTGCGTCCGTCGACCTCGAAGTAGCACTTGGTGCCGACGAATACGTCGTCCCAGTATCCGTCGAGCGCCTCGCCGACGACGCGTTCGCTCTCGCCGTCCGAGTACATGTTTGCCGTATCGAAGAAGTTAACGCCGAGGTCGAGAGCGCGGTCGATGATAGGTAACGCCTCGTCGCGTTCGAGAACCCACGGTCGCCAGTCACTCGAACCGAAGCTCATACATCCGAGACAGACGCGCGATACCTCGACGCCGGTCGAACCGAGTGTGGTGTACTCCATGCTCTGGATTAGTCGCCGCACCACAAGATTCTGCCGACCGGTAGCCTCTTGTTCGTCGCGTCCGTCGGTGTAGGGGATGTCAGCGTCG
>JBKHFQ010000212.1:0-2583 GCA_046540135.1 Halobacteriales archaeon | reverse complement strand
GAACAGCATCCGACGGTAGGCGGGGGAGACCGACACCGACCGGACGAGCGCCCCTGACCGGGTCAAGGTCGTCGTCGGCTACGACGATAGGACCGACGCCGCGTCCAAGCGCGCCGCCTGACCGCAACAGCGCGTACTCGTCAAGGAGTCGTCCGAGAGCACCGAACGACAGCTTAGTGACCTCGTAACGCCGGTCGAAGGCGCGTCGGTTCAAGGTCTCAACGTCGTGGTGTTCAACCTCGAACGACGGTCCCTCGACGAGTCCCTCTTTCGCGGCGTGGAATGCGAACGTGTCGTTGGGGCACGGCGAGTACGCGAACCTCATGCATAGACCTCCGCGAGCGCGCCGTGTAACGCTTCCGCACCCGCCTCGAAGTCGAAGTCGCGTTTCTCGCCCGCGTGGTTCGAAACACCGACGACCGCGGACGCAGGAACTCCGCAAAGACGCGCGACCTGTGCGACAGCGACAGTCTCCATCGTCTCGACGATGGCGTCCGTCCGTTCGGCGACCTCGCGCGCCGACTCGTCGGTCGCGGAGACCGTGGCGACGGTTGCTATACCACCGCTTTCGGCTTCGATACCGAGGGGTTCGAGCGGATATGCGTTGTAGTAACCTTCGGTCGTCTCAAAGCCGAGGTGTTCGGTTCCGCCGAAGCCGTCGGGCGTCGCTACGCCGAGGTCCCCGTGTACGGCGTGGGTGCCGACTACGATGTCGCCGACTTCGAGAGACGAACCCGGAAGTGCACCCGCGACACCGCAGGATACCACGCGTGAGACCTCGTAACGTTCGAGCGCGAGTGCAACCTCCGCCGCCGCATTGGTGCGTCCTACCCCGGAGACGACGGTCCGAGGACCTTCTCCGTAGACGGGGCGTCCGAGTATCTCGTCGACGCGGTCGCGTTCTTCGACGAATCCGGCGACCTCGTCGCGTGTAGCCGTGACGAGGAGTTCCATACCTCCCGTACGCGCTCCGTCCGTGTAACTCTGTTCCTCGTCGCCGTCGTCGGTTTCAAAACTGTTTTACGCAGGAACGACCCAGACCGAACAATGACGGTCGGTGAGGAAACCGACGTTTCTAACGCGGACGACGATCTCTACACGTACGAGACGACCGACTGGTACCGTTCAGAGACGCGGTACGACGACGACGTAATAGACGACGACACCGTCCCGGAACTTGTCGACAGACGCGCCGGCGAACACGACACAGTCGCTCAGATGTACAAGGGGGGCGTCTACGACAGGTCGTTGACGCCGGAGGCGTTCCCGGAAGCTCCTGTCGGAGAGTTTGAGAGCTTGACGTACGGGGAGATGCGCGAAATCTACCACCGTCTCGCTGTCGGGTTCGACCAACTCGGCGTGTCGAAGGGCGACCGCGTCGGTATGTTCGCCAACACGCGTATCGAATGGGCGCTTTCGGACCTCGCTCTGCTCTCCCGCGGCGCTGTACCCACGAGCGTCTACGCATCCTCCTCGCCGAGTCAGACGCGTTACCTACTCAACGACCCCGGTGCGTCGGGTGTCGTCGTCGAAAACCAGGAGCTGTTGGAACGCGTCTTGGAGGTCGAAGAGGACCTAAACATCGACTTCATCGTCTCTATGGACTCGCTCGACGGATACAGCGACAGGGACGACATCTACACCCTCGCCGAGGTCTACGCGATGGGCGACAACTCCTTCGACGAGGATGTCTTCGACGGCTGGCTCGGCGACATCTCGTCCGACGACCTCTGTACCCTAATCTACACCTCCGGTACCACCGGTCAGCCCAAGGGCGTCGAGATAAGCCACCGTAACTTCCGTTCATGTCTCAACCAGATGTGGAAACGTCTCGGTCCGCGCCCCGACAAGCCCGACGAGATGATTGCTCTGGACGAGGACCTGCGTGTCCTTTCCTTCCTCCCTCTCGCGCACGCCTTCGAGCGTTTCGCACACTTCGCCATGCTCACCGCGGGCGCGACGGTCGCGTACGCCGAGGATGTTGAACCCGAAGTTCTGCGCGAGGACATGCGTAAGGTCCGCCCCAAAGGAATGGCAACCGTCCCGCGCCTACTCGAAAAAATATACGACGAGGTACTCGAACGTGCGTCGGGTTCGTTCGTCGGTCGACGCGTCTTCGACTGGTCCGTCGGCGTCGGTCAGGACTGTTGGGGGTTCTACGAGGACTGCGACGAACCCACCGGCGTCGCCTACTACACGCGCGACCTACCGCCCGTCCTCCGCGCCAAGCATGCTGTCGCAGACAAGCTCGTCTACAGTCGTATACGTGAGGCGCTCGGCGGCGAGATAGAGGGGTTCCTGAGCGCAGGAGGGAGTCTCTCCGAGGACCTCGCGCGCACCTACCTCGGCATGGGTCTGCCTGTCTTCGAGGGGTACGGTATGACCGAGGCGTCGCCCGTCGTCTCCGTAGCGCCGCCCGAAGAGCCACGCGTCGGAAAGCTCGGTCCGCCTCTGTGCGACGTTGAGGTACGCGTCGACGAGTCGAGGGTCGGGACAAGCGTTGTCGAAAACGACGGTCTCGACGGCGAAGTAGGCGAACTTCTCGTCCGTGGACCCAACATCTTCGACGGCTACTGGAACAAG
>JBKHFQ010000211.1:0-2586 GCA_046540135.1 Halobacteriales archaeon | reverse complement strand
AGAGAAACGAACGCCGTACCGAAAGCCGCGGTGGTCGCGTACAGGTAGAACGTCTCGCGGCTCCTTTCGGATAGGGTGACGTAGGCGGCGTGTACCACGAAGGGTGCCGCGAAGACGACGGCGGTGTACTGACGCGAAAAGAAGGCGATTCCTGCGCAGACACCTGCGACAGCGGCGTAACGGATATCGTCGCGTTTCCACGCGCGCAGGTACGCGAGAGCGAAGCCGAGGTTGAAAGCCGTCGTCGGTGCGTACGACATGAACAAGGACGACTGGACGACGAACAGGGGTGAGACGAGCAAGCCTGCGGACGCGATGACACCTACTCTACGGTCGAAGGCTTCGGCGGTAACCGCGTAGAGAAGCACGGCGTTGACAGCCGCTACTACGACGAGCGCGGCACGGAACGAGTAAAGTAGCTCACCCGCCGCGAACACCGCGCTCGTGACGGGCGTGTACTTAGGGTAGACGGTACCGTTCTCAGCGATGAAGAACCACGGATGGAACGCCTCGGTCAGCTCGCCCGTGTGCATACGTAGTCTGCCGTTTAGGAACATCTCGGCGTGCTGTAGGTAGACGCCTTCGTCGTGGTTGGACGAATGGTACGGAAACACGAGCGACGAAACCGTCGCCACCAAGACTGCTGTCGTCGCCGCGACCGCCCCCGCGGCGTACCGTAGACGCGACCTATCCCACCTCATACTTCTCCATCGAGAGTATGACAAGCATCGAAAGCGCCGAGATACCGACGAGAACCAACGCTGGAACGGTTGCCTGTCCAAAGAACCCTTCGTCGTACGCCGACCAGACCTCTGTCACGAGCGTACTGAATCCGGCGGGGCGGAGGAACAGCGTTATGGGCAACTCCTTCATCGTCGTCAGGAAGACGAGCGCCGCACCTGCCACGATACCCGGAGTGACCAGAGGTAGCATGACGCGCACGAACGTCTTACGCGGCGACCCGCCCAGGGTACGCGACGCCTCCGCGAGGCGTTCGTCGAACTGTACGAAAGACGCCCTCGTTATCCCGACCGACTCAGGCAGGAAACGGACGACGTAGCCGAACACGAGAAGCGGTACAGTCTGGTACAGACGCGTCGGAGAGCCGAAGAATACGAGCGCGAGACCCAGGACGACGCCCGGAAGAGCGTATCCGAAGTAGACCGTCTTTTCGGTGAATCTGCCGACGACACCGCCGCTCGCCGAGGTGTATGCGATTGGGAGTGCCGCCACCGCCGCCGCCACCGCCGCGAGTCCCGCGACGTAGACCGAGTTGTATATGACATCGAACTCGAATCCACCGCCTGACGCATAAGACGCCTCCCCGCGGACCAGCCAGAGGAAAAGAATCCCAACGGGAACCGCGAGGGCAAGAACGGGTGGTACGAGGGACCCGGCGACGGCAGGGGCACGCCATCTACCGAGTTCGATTACCGCCGCGCCGTCCCCTGACACACCGCTTCCGCGCGTTTCGGTCCTACCGCGTAACGCCGTCTCGGCAACTAGGACGACGCCTGCGAGCGCGACTAACTGTAACGAAAGCAAGGCGGCGGAGTCGGGACTCCACGTGTTGTAGTTGACGTAGATGACGCGCGTGTAGACATCGAAACGCATTATCGCCGGGGTCCCGAAGTCGGAGAGGGCGTACAGCGCGACGAGCAGAGAGCCTGCACCGACGGCGGGCTTTACCTGCGGGAGAACGACGCGCCGGAACACGGAACCACGTTTGGTGTTGAGCGTCCGCGCCGCCTCGACCACCGAGGGGTTGACCGAACGGAGCGCCGCCCGCGTCGTTATGAAGACGTACGGGTACGTGTACAGCGTGATGACCAGCGCCGCACCGGTCAGACCGTAGATCTGGGGAAGCGACTCGACGCCGTACGGTTCGAGGACCGACTGTAGCTCTCCACGCGGACCGAACGCCGTCACGAAGCCGAACGCGCCTATGTAGCTCGGAACCACGAGTGGCAGAGCGATGAGAATAGTAAGCGCGCGACGGAACGGTATGTCGGTAAACGTCGTCACGTACGCGAGGGGAACCGAGATAAGGATAGACGCGACGGTGACTACGACAACGAGGATGACCGTGTTACCGAAGATACGCAGGTTTTCGGAGCGGAGGAGTATCTCGGTCGCCCCTTCAACATCAAGGGCGCGCCGGACGACCCAGTAGAGCGGAAAGAGGACGAGAATGGCGACGGCGATGCTCGCCACGGTGGGAAGCGCCTCTGCAATCCGCCCTCTGTACTGCACCTTACAGGATACCGACGTCCCGCATTAATTCAAGTGTCGGTTCTACGTCGGCGAGGTCGGTCAGGTCGAGTTCGGGCGGATTGAGGTCGTCTATCGCCGGAAGGTCGCCGAGCGGGTCGACGCCGGGTATCAGAGGATACTCCTCGGTACGGACGGCGAAGAACTCCTGTGCCTCGGCGGAGAGGAGATGGCGCACGAAGTTCGCCGCGAGTTCCTCGTCGCTCGCGGTGTCCAGTATCGTGGCGCCCGCTACGTTGAAAAGCGAACCCGCGTCGCCGTCGGTGAACGCCGTTCCGAGCGGAGCGTCGGAGCTTCCTGAGAGGGTTCTCTGTA
>JBKHFQ010000210.1:0-2586 GCA_046540135.1 Halobacteriales archaeon | reverse complement strand
CTGTCGGACGTTACCACTCGCTCTGCGTTACTGACGTACCCGACGAGTTCCGCGTGACCGCACGCGGCGGAGGCATCGTGATGGGGATACGCCACGACGAAAAGCCGCTCGAAGGCGTTCAGTTCCACCCCGAAAGCGTCCTGACCGCACACGGACACGAGATGATGGAGAACTTCCTGCGCCGTGTACGCGACGGGGGGCAGAGTTAAGTCCCCTCCGACATATCGTACAGGCATGCCAACGGTAGACGAAATCGCACGAGAAGCCGATGAGGTAGTGACAGCTTCGCCTGATGAGACGGCGCGCCAGCTCGCCCAGACGATGCAGGATGAGAACGTCGGTAGCGTCGTTGTTGTCGACGGTGGCGAACCCGTCGGTATCGTCACCGACCGCGACATCACGGTGCGCGGGGTCGCGCATGGACAAGACCTTGACTCCGTCACGGCGACCGACGTAATGACCGACGACCTCGTTGTCGTCAACGCCAATAACGAGATAGGCGAACTCATAGAGACTCTCGACGCCGCGGGCGTGCGACGTATGCCTGTCGTCGACGAGGGCGAGATAGCCGGTATCGTGACGCTCGACGACATCGCCGTACTTCTAGCGGTCGAACTCGACGGCATCGCGGAGGAGATGTCGAGCCTGTCGAACGTCATACGGTCGGGTTCGCCGCCTTACTGACTCCGCGCGTACCAAACCGTATATTAGCGCAGGCGACGTTTTCTGCGTATGAGCAAGAAGATACAGAGTCAGGAGGTTACCGAGGGACGCGACCGCGCACCCCACCGCGCGATGTTCCGCGCCATGGGGTACGACGACGAAGACCTGTCGTCGCCGATGATAGGAATCGCAAACCCGGCGGCGGATATCACGCCGTGCAACGTCCATCTCGACGACGTTGCGGAGTCGGCTTACGAAGGTGTTGACTCTTCGGGAGGTATGCCTATCGAGTTCGGCACCATCACCATCTCCGACGCCATCTCGATGGGATCGGAGGGGATGAAGGCGTCCCTAATCTCGCGCGAGGTTATCGCCGACTCGGTCGAACTCGTCTCTTTCGCCGAGCGCATGGACGGACTCGTCACCCTCGGTGGATGCGACAAGAACATGCCCGGTATGATGATGGCGTCTATACGTGCCGACATGCCGAGCGTCTTCCTGTACGGCGGTTCGATAAAGCCCGGAACGTTCCAAGGCGACGAGGTCACCATACAGAACGTCTTCGAGTGCGTCGGCGCGACCGCGAAGGGCGAGATGACGGAGGAGGAACTCGACGAACTTGAACGGAGCGCCTGCCCCGGTCCGGGAGCTTGCGGCGGCATGTTCACCGCCAACACGATGTCGTCGATAAGCGAGGCTATCGGATTCGCGCCTCTCGGAAGCGCGTCGCCGCCCGCCGAGGACGAGGAACGTTACGACGTGGCGCGCCGTGCCGGGAAACTCGCCGTAGAGGTGGTTGAGGAACGCCGCTGTCCGTCGGACTTCCTCTCAAAGGAGTCGTTTGAGAACGCTATCGCGCTACAGGTCGCCGTCGGTGGTTCGACCAACGCCGTCCTGCATCTACTCGCTATGGCGGCGGAGGCGGACGTTGACCTCTCCATCGACGAGTTCGACGAGGTCAGCAGACGCACACCGAAGATCGCGGACATGCAACCCGGTGGGGAGAGGGTGATGAACGACCTGCACGAGGTCGGCGGCGTCCCCGTAGTTCTCAAGGCTCTCTACGAAGCCGACCTTCTACACGGAGACGCTATGACGGTCACAGGTCGAACGATAGGCGAGGAAATCGAGCGACTTGACCCGCCCGTGATAGAGGATATCGACGCCGACTTCCTGTACCCCATCGACAATCCCAAGAACGAGCAGGGCGCTATACGTATACTCAAGGGCAACCTCGCACCGGGCGGAGCGGTGCTGAAGGTGACGGGTGAGGACAGCCTTCACCACGAGGGTCCGGCGCGCGTCTTCGAGAACGAGGAGGACGCGATGGAGTACGTCCAGACCGAGGGCGCGGAGACGGGAGACGTAATCGTCGTCCGTAACGAAGGTCCACGCGGCGGTCCCGGCATGCGCGAGATGCTCGGCGTCACGTCGGCGGTTGCGGGACAGGGACATTCGGAAGATGTCGCGCTCATCACCGACGGCAGGTTCTCAGGCGCGACACGCGGTCTTTCGATAGGACACGTCGCCCCGGAGGCGTACACGTGTGGACCGATAGGCGCGCTAAGAGACGGCGACGTTATCACGGTCGATATCGAAGAGCGCGAACTCTCGGTTGACCTCTCCGACGACGAAATCGAGGCGCGTCTTGAGGAGCGCGACGACCCTGAGCCGAACTACACCTCGGGCGTCCTCGCCAAGTACGGCGAGGCGTTCGCCTCGGCGGAGCACGGAGCGTACACGAATCCGGGTATCGACAGGGAGTAGAGTGCTCACGACCGCCGAGGGAGCGCTTTGGGCGGCGCTCGTCGCCTTCTGGGGTGTCGGCGATACGGTCACTACGTACCTCGCTGTCACGCGTTACGGCGGCGTCGAACGTAACCCCGTCCCACGCCGCGTCTTCGACCGTTTCGGCGTACGAGC
>JBKHFQ010000209.1:0-2586 GCA_046540135.1 Halobacteriales archaeon | reverse complement strand
GTCTGGAGTCCTTGCCACGTCCGCTGTGGCTCCAGTCGTCTTCGTCGAGGTTGGCGGCGAGAACCTGGACGAAGCGTATCGGTTCCATCTCCTCGACGGACGCATCCGAACCCCCTCGGACGTACCTGAATACGATGAACCAGGCAGATTCGTTGTTGTGCGCCTGCCATCCTCCGTTCGACTTGCTACACTTCGTCTCGATACCTCCGTCGCCGTGGTGTACCTTGTAGTCGCGCTCCGCGTACTCGTCGTTGTCGAGAGGCAGTAAATCGGGAAAGCCGTCCTGTTTCTGGTTCAGGATTAGAGCATCGGATGCGTCGGCGAGTTCTTCGGTGACAACGTTGCCGACGAAATCGCTAAGCGCGTTGTTGGCGCGCAGTACAGTTTCGAGCCTTCCGTGGTCTTCGGAGAGAAGAAATTCGTTGAGTGCCGCGTAGAAGTCGTAGAACTCATCGATAGCCGTACCGACATCATCGGGTGAGACACCGTATGGTAGTTCGGCAGTCGGGTTGAAGTAGTTCTTCTTGAACTCTGGCTGCTCCATACCGTGTTCGTTGTACCATCCGGTCAACCTTTCTAATACGGTTTGATTACGGTATACTTACGGACCCCGGTTCGGGTTACACGACCGAAGACGTTTCAACCGTCCGCGCGTACATCCCCTCGATGCATCCCGATGTACGCGAGATACTTGAAAACGCACGCAACCGCGCCGACGACGCGACGCGTGCGTTCGAGACTGTCGACACGCGTGACTTCGTGGACGCTGTCGAGGAGACGAAGGACAAGGGGCGCGTACCCGTCATCGCGGAGATAAAGCCGACTTCGCCCACGACGGACGGCACGGTGGCGCTCGACCCCGCCGAGACGGCGCGCGAGATGGTGGGAGGCGGCGCGACGGCTATCTCCGTCCTCACCGAACCCGACCGTTTCGGTGGCTCTCTCGAAGCTTTACGCGAGGTACGCGACGCCGTCGACGTACCGGTGTTGCGCAAGGACTTCGTCGTCGACCCGCGACAGGTGAGCGAGGTGCGCGCCGACCTTCTACTTCTCATCACAGCGTTCGTCGACGACCTCGGCGCTCTCGTCGACGAAGCGCGCGCCGCGGGCTTCGAACCGCTCGTTGAGACGCACACGCGCGACGAACTCGAAGCCGCGCTCGAAACCGACGCGCGCGTAATCGGCGTCAACAGCCGCGACCTGAAACGTCTGGAGGTCGACCTTTCGCACGCCGAGGAACTACTGCCGCACGTCCCCGACGACCGCGTCGCGGTCGCCGAAAGCGGCATGGAGACGCCTAAAGACGTACGCAGGATGGTGGACGCAGGCGCCGACGCCGTACTCGTGGGAACCGCTATCACGCGTTCCGACGACGTACGAGAGAAGACGCGCGAACTCGTTGAGGCTTGACGCGGAACGCAAGCTTAATGAACATGTCTGCACATTGATGTACAAAGATGAGCAAAGGTAAGTTCGGAGACTACGGCGGTCAGTACGTTCCGGAGGCGATAATGCCCGCTATAGAGGAACTGGACGAGGCGTACGACAGGTATCTAAACGACGATGAGTTTCTCGATGAACTACACGAGAAGCTGAAAAACTACGGGGGTCGCCCGACTGCGTTCTACCACGCGCCGCAGCTAAGCGAGCGCGTCGGCACGAAGATCTACCTCAAACGGGACGAGCTTCTACACGGAGGAGCGCACAAGCTCAACAACGCGCTCGGTCAGGTCCTGCTTGCAAAGAAGATGGGTAAGGACCGTATAATCGCCGAGACCGGTGCAGGACAGCACGGCACGGCGACGGCGATGGCGAGCGCGGCGCTCGACATGGACTGTGAGATATACATGGGCGCGAAGGACATGGAGAGACAACGCCCCAACGTATTCCGTATGCGTCTCATGGGCGCGACCGTCACCCCTGTCGAGGCTGGGAGTGCGACACTCAAGGACGCTATAAACGAGACGCTCCGCGACTGGGCTACGAACGTAGAGGACACCCACTACGTCATAGGGAGTGTCGTCGGTCCGCATCCGTTCCCCGCTATGGTGCGGGACTTCCAGTCTGTCATAGGAAGCGAGATACGCGAACAGTCGATGGAGGCGGAAGGACGCCTCCCCGACGCAATCGTGGCGTGTGCAGGAGGAGGTTCGAACACTATGGGAGCTTTCTACGAGTTCATCGATGACGAGGAGGTGGACCTACACGCTGTCGAGGCAGGAGGTTCGTCGCTTGAGGTCAGCGAGAAAGAGGCACCCAACTCTGCTTCGCTCAACATAGGCGACGAGGGAGTTCTACACGGCGCACGGACGAAGCTCCTGCAGAACGAGGACGGTCAGATACTCGAAAGCCACTCGTTAAGCGCGGGTCTCGACTACTCGGGCGTCGGACCGGAACTCGCCGCACTCGTCGACAAGGGGCGCGTCGAACCCACGACAGCGAACGACGAGGAGGCGATAGAGGCGTTCCAGGTGCTTTCGGAGGACGAAGGCATAATCCCCGCCCTCGAACCCAGTCACGCAGTCGCACACGTCCTGCGTGAGGGAGACGCTCTGGGCGACTACGTAGTTATCAACCTATGTGGGC
>JBKHFQ010000208.1:0-2590 GCA_046540135.1 Halobacteriales archaeon | reverse complement strand
TCGTCGTCGGTGAACATCGCGCGCTGGAGTTCGCGTACGTCGTCGCTGAGTTCGTCGCTTACCCCCGCGAAGTAGGCGGGAGACTCTTCCTTTGCACGTTCGCACAGCGCCGCGTCGTACTCTACACCGACTCGGTCGGCTACGTACCTGAACCACTCGACGTGTAGGACGGAGTCGCCGAGTACGGTGCGGCGCGCAAAGGAGTCGAGCGATATGCCGCGTACGTGCGCCGTCGCGGGCTTACCGTCGACGGGATGGTCCGACGGACGCGAGAATGACGGTGCGTTGAGAGCCTCACGCACCGACGGGTGCGCCCTGTAGAACTCGCGCGGACCGCCGGCGTACGTGTCCGTGTAGAGACCCGCGAGACGCAGAAGCTTCCGGCGCAAGGCGTGCGACAGACCGCGCATGAGGAGAGCGTACCCGCGCGGGAGCCACCGCCCGATGGGGTGCCAGTACTCGGCGTCGGCGACCAGAACGGACGCGACGAGCGTCTCTACGTCGTCGTCGACATCGGTACGTCCTTCGCGCATCGCGTCGTACGCGTTCTCCGCCGTCTCGTCGAGCGAGTGGTCCCACCCCATATCGTCGGCTACATCCAAGACGTACTCAACGCCGAAACGGACGTACGGAGCGACATCCTCGGGACTGCGTAACGCACCCGGAGCCACGAGCTTCGCCGCCGTCATACCCCGACTCGACGTGCGCACCGCATCATACTTCCTATTCGTCGACGCCCTTGACGCGTTCCCACGTCTCGCTACCGCCCTCAACGATATCGGAGCGTTCGTACTCGGCGTAAGCACCCACCACCGCCTCACACGACGGACAGACAACGACGCCGACGGTGTTCGACTGGTCCCCCACCACCGTGCCGTCAACCGGCATAGTTTCGAACCCGCCGACACGGTCGCCGCAGTGGGGGCAGACCGCCGTGTCGCGTTCCGATGACTCCGTCGTTCTTTCGCTCATGCGCGGACGTATACAGCCGAAACGCATATACCTGACGCCGGAACCCGTTACGCTCCTATACACGTTCAACTCTCGAACAGTTTATCCGGAACGAGCGTCTATACCGCCTATGGCGACGCTCAACGACCTCGGTCTGTCGGACTATGAGGCGCGTGTCTACCGCGCCCTCCTCAGCGCGGGTTCGGCGACCGCCAAGGAGCTTTCGCTCACGAGCGACGTTCCCATGGGGCGCGTCTATGATGTCCTCGGAAGCCTCGAAAACAACAGCCTCGTGCGCAGTCAGGCGGCGAGTCGTCCCAAAAAGTACGTTGCCGTCGAACCCGAGACGGCTCTCGAAAGGCTCGTTGACGAGAAGAAACGGGAGCTACGCGGAGAGATGGAGAGGTACGAGGACGTAGCCGACGAACTCGCGGGAAAGCTCGACGCCACCGAACCCGTCGAGGACCGTTTCTGGACCGCCGCCGTCGGTCCGGACGAGAGTATCGAACTCCTCCTCGAACGCCTTGAAGCCGCACGTGACTCCGTATCGATGGTTGTCGGCGACCTGTCGCCCCAGATAGACCCCGACGACGTCGGCGAGGAGGTACTCGACCGTCTCGTAGACTCCGTCGAGGATGGTGCGACCGTACACATACTCGTCTCATCCGAACTCGTGAGCCGTTTCGGTCCTGAGGTCGGCGAGCGGTACACCGAAGTTCTCGCGAACTACCCCGACTTCGAGATAAGAACAGTCAACGAGATACGCGGCACGTTCAACGTCATCGACGGCGTTGAGGTCTGTGTCGAGGTCGCAAATCCGCTCGCACCCAACCGCGTTCTGGCGATGATAGACCTCAAAGACCCTGAGTTCGCGGCGTCCGTTGTCGAGGAGTTCGACAATCGCTGGGACGGCGCGGAGCCGCTGGAACTCTGACCCGAACCGTCACCCTCTGTCCTTGCCGTCCACCGCTACCGAAACGTCATCCGGGTCCGTCGAAGCCGGAGTTCCGTCGCCGACCTGCTCCGTCTCGGATCCCGTCTCGTCGTCTCCTCCCCGCGAGATAGCTAGGTACACGAGAACCGCCGGCACCACGGCATATACGGAAGCCACGATGACGAGGATGACGAGTTCGACGGAGTCGACGCCGCCGACGAAGAGCGGAACTATCATGCACCGAGCTAAACGTCCCGCGGCAAAATATCTTTCTTCAGAAACTAAGAAAATGTAAGAAGGGTTACACGTCCGCCGTTGCCGTGGCGCTTAGAAGCCCTTGCCGAGGAGTTCGCGCGCTATGATGTTCTTCTGTATCTCCGTCGTACCCTCGTATATCTGCGTAATCTTGGCGTCGCGGTAGAACCGCTCGACGTCGAAGTCGTTGACGTAGCCGGCTCCGCCGTGGATCTGGACGGCCTCGTTGGCGACGTCGACGGCGACGCGGGAGGCGTACTCCTTGGCCATCGAGGCGAGGGTGGTCAGCTGCTCCTCCTTGTGATCGACGGACCACGCCGACTTGTAGGTGAGCTGGCGGGCCGCCTCGGTGGTGGTGTACATGTCCGCGAGCTTGTGCTGGACCGCCTGGAACTCCCCGATGGGCCGGCCGAACTGCTCGCGCTCGCCCGCGTACTCCAGCGCGCGCTC
>JBKHFQ010000207.1:0-2599 GCA_046540135.1 Halobacteriales archaeon | reverse complement strand
CGTCCGACGACCTACCCGTATCCGACCCCCCTGACCGACCCGCTGGACGGGATGCCGGTACCTCGTCGGGTGACACCGAAACCACTCGGTCGGACGCGGGAGACGCACGCACCGACGGCGCGGTTTCGCCGACCGAAGTCCCGGCGTCCGACGTCTCCCGCGAACCCGGTTCCGGTACCTCCCCGACCGGTCCGTCCTCACGTAACCCGTCGCCCGTCGATGTCGCCAACGACATCACGGGTGAGTCGACCTGCACGGGCGACTACTCCGACTTCGTCGGCTACTTCCGCGACAGGTTCGACAAGCTATCGTCACTCCTCAGGTCGCGTATACAGCCCCGAACCGTCGACTCTGCAGGGAGCGGCGGGAAGGACGTAGCGCTCGTCGGCATGGTCAACGACGTGCGTACCACGTCGTCCGACCGCGACAACAGGCTCGTCGAGATAGAGGACCCGACGGGGGAGATACGCCTACTCCTATCCGACGAACTCGTCGATGTTGCCGAGACACTCGTTGTCGACGAGGTAATCGGCGTCGAAGGACGCCTCTCCGACGACGGCGGTATGGTCTTCGTCGACGAGGTACATTTCCCTGAGGTCCCGCCGCGCCGTGAACCGACGACGGCTTCGCGCGACGTGAAGGCGGTCCTAATATCCGACATACACGTAGGCTCCGATACTTTCGTCCGCGACCACTGGGAGCTTTTCGCCGACTGGCTCTCCGGACGCGACGACGTTGAGTACCTACTCGTCGGAGGCGATATGGTCGAGGGTGTCGGCGTCTATCCGGGACAGGACGACGAACTCACAACGGTCGACATCTACGAACAGTACCGCGATTGCGCCGAGATGTTCGACGCCCTCCCTGACGACATAGAGATAGTTACCATCACGGGGAACCACGACTCCGTCCGTCTCGCCGAACCCCAACCCGCTCTCGACGACCGTTTCCGTGAACCTTTCGGCGACAACGTCTCGTTCCACGGCAACCCGTCGGTCGTCACCGTCGAGGGGGTCGACGTTCTGATGTACCACGGTATGTCGCTAAATCCGTTCGCCGAGTCACTGCCTCACGTCGAGATAGAGTCGCCTGAGACGGCGATGGTCGAGATGTTGCGCAAACGCCATCTAGCGCCGATGTACGGCGACGTGCGTCTCGCACCGGAGAAGGAGGACTACCTCGTCATAGGCGACGTACCCGACGTTCTCCATACGGGACACACCCACACCGTCGGCGCGGAGAAGTACAGGAACGTCCTGACGGTCAACACGGGGGCGTGGCAGGCGCAGACGCCGTACCAGAAGTCGATGAACATACAGCCCGACGTTGGATACGCCGCCGTTCTTGACCTTTCGACGCTCGAACTCGACCTGAAGCAGTTCGAACCCTAAACCGTCCCCTCACAGGCTACGATATGTCGGGCGCTTCGTCCTCCTCCGTCCTGCCTTCCAACTCGACCTCGAACTCTAGTTCGGGGTCGTTGCCGTCGTACTCAACCTCTATCTCGACGGTGTCGCCGAACTCGAAAGGTATCTTCCACCCGTCGCCCTCGACGGTGACCTCGTCGCCCTCGCGTAACTCTTCGCCGAGTCCGACCAGAAAGTCGCCCGCCTCTTCGGCGGACACCGTAAACTCTTCCTCGAACATACCGCCGGTCATGTCTCTGACTTCGTCGTCTGTGTTGCCGTCCATGTACGAAACAACCACCGCGTCGCCTAAACAGTTTCCGCCGAGGTTTTACGTCTCGGCTTTGACCTTTTGGTATGGGATTTGGAAGCTACGACGAATCCGAGCAGGAGAAACAGGGGTCCGAGAGCGACGTAAACGAAGACGATGCCGTAAGCGTACAGGACGCCAAACACGACGGTGACGTGAGCTACAACACCGAAGCGTCGTCGGACGAACTCCTCGACCAGCTTCAGGATATCAAGGACGACAGAGACGAATGACGCTCTCCGAAGGTGACGAACCGCCGCGTGTTGAAGCCCCGAACCAAGACGGTGAGACGACGGCGCTCGGCTACGACGCGCCCACAGTCGTCTACTTCTACCCGCGCGACGACACGCCCGGATGCACGAACGAGGCGCAGAGCTTCGAGAAGGAGGCGGACGAGTACGAGTCGGCGGGCGTCCGCGTCTACGGTGTCTCGACCGACGACGTCGACTCCCACTGCGACTTCGCCGACGAACAGGGGCTTTCCTTCGACCTTCTCGCCGACCCAGACGGCGAGGTCGCCGACGCTTTCGGTGTCTCCGTTGAGAACGGATACGCCGACCGCACGACGTTCGTCGTAGTCGACGGCGTCGTTGAACGCGTCTACGAGAACGTGTCGCCCGACGGTCACGGACGCGATGTTTTGCTTGACCTCATCGACGACGGCGTCGTTTCCCTGTGACCGGGGCTGAACTACTCAGTTGAACGGCTTTTCGACACCGAACTCCGCTCCGCAGTCGCATTCGGCTATCTCGTTTTCGGTTCCGAACCCCACCGTGTCGCCGCAGACGGGACATTCTACTTCAACCTCCTCTCTGTAGCTACCTGCACCTGTGAGTACGTCATCGGGTTCGAGTTTTATCTTATGCATATATTGGGTTTGTAG
>JBKHFQ010000206.1:0-2608 GCA_046540135.1 Halobacteriales archaeon | reverse complement strand
CGGCGTGCCTTCGACGGCTTCCTCGGCGACGTTGGACAGGCGCACGGGTTCAGGCTCGTAGACTTCCTTCCCCTGCCGCGTGAATGACAGAACCTCGGTTATGAGGCGTTCCATCCTTTCGTGGGCGCGTTCGACCTTCTCGAACCGCCCTTCTGAGTCTCCGCCCTCGGCGTCCCGTGCCAACCCCAGCTGTCCTTGTGCGACGTTTAGCGGGTTACGGAGGTCGTGTGAGACGATGCTTGCGAACTCGTCGAGACGCCTGTTCCTGTCGCGTAGAAGACGGTTGGTATGTTCGAGTTCGTCCGCCTTCCTACGTAAAGCCGTGTAGTAGTACCCCGTCGCGGTTCCGAAAGCCGCCGTCAGCGACACGCTACTTATCGTGAAATGGAACGCTTTCTCCGGAAATATACCGCCGAGGAGGAAGACGTACCACTGATTGATGGCAACCCCCATCGTCGCCGATACGACCGCCCACAGGGCGACCGACGCGACGAAGTCGGCGTCGTGTCTTCTTCCTATACCGACGCCCGCCCCGGCGACGAGTAGCGCTAGTGCGAGAGGCGCGCTCGTGTTGATGGCGGTCGAGGAGACGCCTTCGGCTGAGACGACCCCGTACACCCCGACGACCGCAACCGCGCCGAGACCGACGGCTGTGAGCGACCACCTCTTTATCGGCGTAAGCATGTCGCCGAACGACGTGTCCGCGACGTATTACTCTTTCCCGCGTAACGCGGCTCTTTTGTCGTCCCGCGGACAAGAAGGATCGATGACAGACCACGACGTTCTCGTCGTCGGAGGCGGATGCGTCGGTGTCTCGACGGCACGCCACCTCGCCGAACGCGGAGTCGACGTAGCCGTCGTCGAGAAGGAGTACGCCCTCGCCGAGCACCAGAGCGGACGTAACTCCGGCGTCCTCCATCCGGGGTTCAACTACGAACCCGGCACGCTCAAGGCGCGTTTCGCCGTCGAAGGGACGCGCCGTATGAAGGAGTACTGCACCGAACGCGGCGTGCCGGTTGATGAGTGCGGCGTCCTCGTCGTCGCGCAAGACGAAGACGAGCGCGCGCGTCTCGACGACCTGAAGGAACAGGCGGACGAGAACGGCGCGGAAGCGCGCATCGTTGACGCGGAGTTCGTCGAAGAACGCGAACCCCATGCCGACGCAGTCGCGGCGCTGTACGCTTCCGAGGCGGCGTCGGTCGACTCGCGCAAGTACGTCCACGCGCTTGCGGCGGACGCCGAAAGCGACGGCGCGGAGTTCTACCTCGGTCATGAGGTACGAGAGGCGTCGCACGACGGCGACACATGGACCGTACGCACCGACAAAGGGGAACTCGAAGCCGAATACGTCGTAAACGCCGCCGGGCTTTACGCCGACGTTCTCGCACGTAAGATGGATGCGCCGACGCGCCACCGTGTCGTTCCGTTCCGCGGCGAGTACTACGAACTCTCGCCCGACGCTACCGACCTCTGCAGGACGATGATATACCCGACGCCCGACCCTGAACTGCCGTTCCTCGGCGTCCACTACACGCGCAGGACCGACGGAAAGGTCATCGTCGGACCGAACGCCGTTCTTGCGTTCGGACGCGAAGCGTATACCAACCGACAGTTCTCGGTCCGCGAACTCGCCGGTACGCTTTCGTACGGCGGCTTCTGGCGACTCGTCTCTTCGCGTAAGATGCTCGGCGTCGCTTGGGACGAGCTAAACAAGTCCTACCGCAAGAGCCGTTTCGTCGCCGCGGCGCAACGTCTCGTTCCTGAAGCAAGCGCCGACGACTTCGCACGGTCGTACGCAGGCGTCCGCGCCCAACTCGTCTCTCCCGACGGTGAACTCGTCAAACAGCCCCTCGTGGAACACGCCGAAGCTTCGACGCACGTTCTCAACGCCGTCTCGCCCGGTCTGACATGCTCTCTTCCGTTCGGGGAACACCTCGCCGACGAGGCAGAGGAACGACTGTAACTGTTTTGTACCGCGAGCGTCACCGGTTCGGTATGTCAGACGACTTCGGCGACTACGGCGGTAGACACGTCCCCGACGAACTCGACGACGCTCTCGAAAAACTCGCCGAGGCGTTCGACGCGCACAAGGACAGCGACGGGTTCCGGGAGAGGTACGACGAACTCCTGCGCGACTACGCCGGACGCCCGACGCCTGTCTACCACGCGGAGACGCTGTCGGAGGAGTACGGCGCGGATATCTACCTCAAACGCGAGGACCTTCTGCATGGAGGCGCGCACAAGATAAACAACGCACTCGGTCAGGCGCTTCTCGCCGACGAGGCGGGTAAGACGCGTCTCATCGCCGAGACGGGTGCGGGACAGCACGGAACGGCGACGGCGATGGTTGGCGCTCTCCTCGGTCTCGACACAGAGGTATACATGGGCGCGAAGGACGTCGAGCGTCAGCGGATGAACGTCTTCCGTATGCGTCTCATGGGCGCAACGGTCAACGAGGTGACGCGCGGCGGGGCGGGTCTTTCGGACGCCGTTGACGCCGCTCTCGAAGACCTCGTCGAGAACGTCGAGGACACCCACTATCTCGTCGGAAGCGTCGTCGGACCTGACCCGTTCCCGCGTATGGTGCGCGAGTTCCAGAGCGTCATCG
>JBKHFQ010000205.1:0-2612 GCA_046540135.1 Halobacteriales archaeon | reverse complement strand
GTCAGCGGCACTAGACCGTAGGTGGGCTTCAGTCCGACGACACCGCAGAACGCGGCCGGTTTCCGAATCGAACCGCCCGTGTCAGTACCGAGAGCGGCGGCCACGTCGCCCGCCGCAACCGCCGCGGTGCTCCCTCCCGACGAACCGCCCGGTACGTGGTCGGTGTCGACAGGATTACGCGTCGCTCCGTGCGCGCTCGTCTCGGTGGTCGTCCCCATGCCGAACTCGTCCATGTTGGTCTTACCGACGATACGCGCACCCGCGTCCTTGAGTCGTTCGACCACCGTAGCGTCGTACGGCGGTTCGTAGTCTTCAAGCACACGCGAACCGCAGGTCGTCTCGACACCCTCGGTCGATATGTTGTCCTTCACACCGACGGTCAGGTCCTCAAGCGGTCCATCGCCTCCGCCTACGTCGCACCGCGTCACGAAGGCGTTGAGGTCGTCGCTCGCGCTCATGATACGCTCGGTCCTACAAAGTAGCCGTCTTCCGTCTCGTCGGCGTTGCTCAGCACTTCGTCCTGCGACAGCGAAGGTCGAGGTTCGTCGGCGCGCATGACGTTGTCGTAGTCGTCCTCCGCCTCAACGTCGTCGGGCACGTCGTCAAGCGTCTCGAAGTACTCCAGAACATCGTTAAACTCGTCGACGAATCCCTCGGCTTCCTCGTCGGTGACGCTTACACGCGCGAGTTGGGCGACGTGGTCAACGTCATCGGCGTCGATACGTTGTTCCATGGGACTTCATGAAGGCGCAGGCATAAGCGGCTTTCGGAGTGCACAAAGAGTTTTGCGTCCGGGACGCGTGTCTCGCCCATGGTCGAAAGACAGGTCTGTGTGGTCACGGGGGCATCGCGCGGTATCGGGCGAGGGGTCGCGCTCAACCTTGGTCAGCACGGCGCGAGCGTCGCGGTCAACTACAACGAGAGCGAGGAGAAGGCGCGCGAGGTCGTTGACGAGATAAACGACGGCGAAGGCGACGCTATCGCAGTACAGGCAGACGTGTCGGAGATGGACGAAGTGGAGAGAATGCGCGACGAGGTCCGCGACGAGTACGGCGGCGCGGACGTTCTGGTCAACAACGCGGGTATATCGGTCGACAAGAAGTTCGTCAACATGGAACGCGAGGACTGGGACCGAGTCGTCAACACCAACCTCGGCGGGGCGTTCAACGCGACGAAGGCGTTCTTCAACGACATCTCCGTCTCGTCGAACGGACGCCTCATCAATATATCGAGCGTAATGGCACAGCGCGGCAACTACGGACAGGCGAACTTCACGGCGGCGGAGAGCGGTCTGTTCGGCTTCACGCGTACGCTCGCGCTCGAACTCGCCGCATCGAACTCGACGGCGAACTGCGTCGCCGTGGGGTTCACGCGGACGGACATGCTCGAAAAGGTCGACAACCGCGTTAAGGAGAAGATACGCGACCGTATCCCGCTAGGACGTTTCGCCGAGGTCGAGGACCTAACGGGACTCGTCCGTTTCCTCGCCGGACGCGAGTCGGCGTACATGACGGGGCAGATTCTCGGCATCAACGGCGGCATGCGCGGATAGACCGGTTTGTGACGTACTCCCACGCCCGCGCCGAACCGATTAGCTTAAACACGCATTATTCAAAGTGACAGTTGACTCATGCCACAAGGAGAGAGACGTGACGAACACGACTACACGTACAGGGACGTTGACAACTACAAGGCGCGCGAACTCCGCGAGAAGCTCGATGAGCAGGAC
This sequence comes from Halobacteriales archaeon, assembly GCA_046540135.1. Taxonomy (GTDB): domain Archaea; phylum Halobacteriota; class Halobacteria; order Halobacteriales; family Halorutilaceae; genus Halorutilus. Next base: position 883 of record JBKHFQ010000205.1, on the reverse strand, counting down.
TTCGTCTTCGCGCCCGGTCTTTACCACGCTCTCGACGCCCGTCTCGCCGAGATGACGGGTCACGACGCGGCGTACATGTCGGGATACTCGACGGTTCTCGGACAGTTCGGATTCTCCGACCTCGAAATCGTCGACATGACCGAGATGGTCGAGAACGCCAAGCGCATCGTCGAGGCGACGGACCTACCGGTCATCGCCGACTGTGACACGGGATACGGTGGCATACACAACGTCCGCCGTGCGGTCCGTGAGTACGAGAAGGCTGGCGTCGCCGCGGTCCATATCGAGGACCAGGTCACGCCCAAGCGCTGTGGACATATCGCCGGCAAGCAGATAGTCGACCGCGACACCGCCAAGGGTCGTTTCTCCGCCGCCGTCGACGCCAAGCAGGACGAGGATACCATCGTCATCGCGCGCACCGACGCGTACGGTAGCGCCAACGGCGACTGGGAAGAACACCTTGAACGCGGACGTATGTACGCCGACGCCGGCGTCGACATCGTCTGGCCGGAGATGCCCGACCCCTCGCGTGACGACGCCGTCGAGTACGCCGAGACGATACACGAGACACACCCCGACCTCAAGCTCGCGTTCAACTACTCGTCGTCGTTCAAGTGGAGCGAGCAGGACGACCCGCTCACGTTCCAGGAGCTCGGCGACCTCGGCTACAAGTACATCTTCATCACGCTGTTCGGTCTCCACGCCGGCGCGCACAAGGTCTACGAGGACTTCAAGAACCTCGCCGAGAACGACGAGCAGGCACAGTGGGACCTCGAACAGGACTACATCGGACACCCGACCGAGAGCCACCACGAGCTTTCGTACACGGACCGCTACCAGGAGATAGAGACGGAGTTCGACCCCGCGGCGAAGGAGCGCATAG
>JBKHFQ010000204.1:0-2640 GCA_046540135.1 Halobacteriales archaeon | reverse complement strand
CGCCGCCGACCGTTTCGACGTACCTTTCGTTGTCGTTGCCTCAACCGACAAGATATCCCCTGACGGTGAACACGAAAACGAGTACGTTGACTACCGCGGCGAGCGCGTACCGGTGTTCGAGAGAGTGCCCGCAGACCTCGCCGAACCGGTGACGGAAGACGGTGTGCTGACCGAGGACGGTATACGTGAGCTCGCCGAAACGCACGCAGACCGCCGCGCTATCGTTCGCTAAACCTCATCAAGCGTCTTCTGTACCTTATCGACGCCGACCGACCGCGCGAGAACGTCGTAGCCCGCCCGGTCTTCGCGCCCGTCGGAACGTGCGATGAGACGTGAGACGATGAACTCCGGCGTCGAACGTCCGACGGTACCGAAACGGGGCTGGTAGTCAACGTCGAGTTCGAGGTCATCGTCAAGCCCTTCGGCGAAGATGCCGTCGACACGCGCCTCGTCGGGGAGAGGTTCGAGGTCGTCGGCGAGATGGGTGACGAAGACACCGACAGCATCTCGGTCTACCGTGAGAGTTACGAGACCGTGGAGGAGGTCGGCGGCGCTTCCGGGTTCGGTAATCGCCTCGAACTCGTCAACGAGCATCAGAGCGTCGCCGTCCTCGGTCAGGGGTGGAACGACCGAACGTAGCGTGGATTCGAGTACGCCGGCGTTGAAGCTCGAATGCCTGCGGTGGAAGACGACATCGTCGAAGAGAGAGACGCGCGCTTCGTCGGCAGGTACGGGCACTCCCATCCCGGCGAGAAGAACGACCTCGCACAGCGTTTCAAGTAACGTCGTCTTGCCGCCGCTGTTCGCGCCGGTCAAGACGGAAACATCGCCCTCGGCTATCTCGTTGCGTCCGACGGCGTAGTCAACGGGCTGTACGTCCTCGCCGCGTACGACCAGATCGAGGTTGCGTGCTCCGCGGACAGCGACTCCCTCGTCGACGAATTCAGGGCTTGCCAGTCCGTGTTCGTCGGCAAAACGCGCGAGCGAGACGACGAAGGCGATATCGCGTACTGTGTCGGAGGCAACATCGATAACGTCGCGGTTCTCCTCTACGCGTTCACGGAGTTCAGCGGCGACCTCTTCCTCTTGCTCATCCACGTCGGCGCGGAGCGAGTCTAGGAGGTTACGTAGTGAACCCGTCACGAAGTCAGCCGCGTCGACAGCCTCGGCTTCGACGGAGCCGCGGGCGCGTTCGTACGTGACATCCGCCTCCGTCACGACGGCGTCAACAAAGCCCTCACGGAGTTCATCGGCGTCGAGGGCTTCGGCGCTCAGGCGCTCGGCGAAGTCAACTGCCTCGTCTTCGAGTTCACGCGCCGCTTCGAGCCTGTCGCGGAGGGCGTCGAGTTCGTCGTCAGCTCCGTGCGCGACGCCGCCTTCTCCGTCGAAGCTTTCGAGCGCCTCAACGGCGTCACGTAACGCGTTCTCATCGAGAGACGCAACCGTGTCGAAGACATCGCCAACGTCAGCCTCACGTAGACGTAGCGCCGTCTCGACGCGCGCGCGCTCTGTCTCGTCGTAGCCATCGAACGCCTTAATGAGTTCTTCACCGTGCTGTCTGACGGCGTCCCGTGCCTCCTCGACACTTCCGAGACGTTCCTTCGCGTCCCCCGAATCCGTGAACGGCGTCATGACTGTCACGCGGTCCGCCGCCTCGTCGGTGACGGCGTGTTCGCCCATCCGTTCGAGGAGGTTCTTGTAGACATCACGTGTGTCGCGGGTAGCGAGAACGTCGAGACCCTCGCCGCCCTTCGCACGCCGTACGATACGTGTCGCACGTCCGCGCGGTAGACCCGCGTCAACGAGCGTGCGCACGTCGCTCGCCTCTATCGCCTCGACAGCGCGCTCCTCGCCCAGCGCGTCGACCAACAGGTCGCGCGTCTTGGGACCGACGCCCCAGTATTCCTCAAGCATACGACGAAACAGCGCGGGCGTCGTCTTAACGGTAGCGACGCGGCGACGCGTTTTTGCGCCTCGACAGCGTACGGCAACCATGCCCGTAAGAGAAGACGAGATAAGCGAGATACTCGACGCCGACACGGTCGTCGTAATCGGATGCTCGACGACCCCCGGAAAGGCGGCGCACGACATACCCAAGTACCTCGCCGAACACGGCTACGACGTTGTCCCAGTCAACCCGTACGCCGACGAGGTGTTGGGGCGCGAGGCGTACGATAGCCTTCTCAACGTGCCCGACGACATCGAAGTTGAGATAGTCGACGTATTCCGACCGAGCGACGAACTCGCCGGTATCGTCGACGACGTACTCGAACACGGAGGCGTCGACGTACTCTGGACCCAACAGGGTATCGCCGACCGTGAGGCAACCGACCGCGCCGAGGACGCGGGCGTGCGGGTCGTCGAAGACAAGTGCATAAAGGTAGAACATCGCCGTCTCGTCTGAGCGGTTCGACGGGCGTCGAGGGCGAGACGCCATAGCGACGTAAACCTTTATCGTGTCGGCGGGTCAGTTTTGCGACATGGGGCTTGACGAAGACTCTCTCGAATACCACAGGCGTCCACCGCCCGGAAAGATACGTATCTCGACGACGAAGCCTACACAGACACAGCGCGACATCAGCCTCGCGTACTCGCCGGGCGTCGCCGCACCGTGCCGCGAGATAGACGAGGACCCCGACG
>JBKHFQ010000203.1:0-2642 GCA_046540135.1 Halobacteriales archaeon | reverse complement strand
CGTTGGACGGCTTCGTCGTTGAACGCGTCGGCACCGACGCCGTAGACGGTCTCGGTCGGGTAGACGACCACTCCGCCACGCGAGACGGTTTTAGCCGCCTCTTCGACAGTAACCCGCCTCATAAATCAACGTCGACCTCAGCGTCCTCGGTGGCGCCTTCGAGACCGTCGCGTTTGGCGTCCGAGGTGAACGTCTCAGCTATCTCGCGGTCTTCGAGAACCGCCTCAAACCTCTCGGCGTACTCGTCGTCCGCGTCGTCGGCGTCACGGCGCGCCTCGACCGCACCCCTGTACGAGCGCACCGTCGAGGCGCTTACGCCGAGTTCGTCCGCCGCCTCGGCGTTCGTAGCCTCCTCATCGACAAGTTCGCGGAGACGGTCGATGTCGAACGGAGCGTCGAAGTCGGAGTCGCGGAAAAGATGGAGTCCGATGCGCGCGCGCTTCACGGTCTTGTCGAGGCTGTCGTCGCCAAGTTCGCGCGCGATTTCGGAGTCGGACGCACCGTCGTGGTAGAGACGGACGACGCCGACGACCTGGTCATCGTCGAGCGATGTCTCAAAGCCGTACTCTTCGCGCATCTCATCGACGGTATCGCGTATCTCGTCATCCACCTCCTCCTTGTCGGGGAGCGTGCCGCGCTCCTCCTCACGCTCCTCGGTCACCGTCGACTCGTCTGTCACGTCGACGAACAGGTCACGGAGTTCCTCGGCTTTCTCCTCCTTTTCCTTTTCATCTGACATCTTTCTTCACCATACGGCGTTCAAACCGCCGTATATTACTTCCGGAACCGGATAAAGCCAACGACGCAACGGCGCGACGTATGGATTGATATTTAACGCACCGTCGCAAGCCATCACGTATGACAGTAGCGGTACTGACAGGCGTCCCCGGCGTCGGGGCGACGACGGTGGCGGACAAGGCGAACGAGGTTCTGGAAGAGCGCGGAGCCGAGTACGAGGTCGTCTCGTTCGGGACAGAGATGCTCGAAACCGCACGCGACGAAGGTCTCGTCGAGGAGCGTGACGAGATGCGCAAGCTTCCCAGCGAGGAGCAGAAACGCGTGCAGGAGAAGGCAGGAGAACGTATCGCGGAGCGCGCCGAGGAGACGAACATCATGGTCGACACCCACTGCACCATCAAGACGCCCGAAGGCTACCTTCCGGGTCTTCCCGAATGGGTGCTGGAGACGCTACAGCCCGATACCGTCGTCCTGGTCGAGGCTACACCCGACGAGATTCTTTTCCGTAGGCTCGACGACGAAACACGGACGCGCGACATGGAGAACACGGAAGAGCTTGCGACGCATCAGGACATGAACCGCAACGCCGCGATGAGCTACGCGACGCTGACAGGCGCGACCGTCAAGATAGTGAAGAACCCCGACGACGGCGTCGAGGACGCGGCTGAGGAACTCGCCGACGCTCTCGCGTAGGCGACTCAGGTCGAAAGTCCTTTGGAGGGTGAAAGGCAATCCCCGACGATGACCAAGACGAGGAGGAAGGCTGAGAAGCTTATCGAAGAGGACGCAGAGATGGAGGGCGTCCTCAAACGAGTCCTCAAACTACAGGACGAGAAGGGCGTCGTGGAATGGGGCGACCTGCGCGACGACGCTTCGAGCGGTCAGTGGGGGCGTCTCATCGAGAAGGGCGTCCTCGTAGACGCCGACGGCGAAGGATTCGTCGTCGAGGACGAGAGCGACCTACGCGACCTCCTCGGTATGTCGTCCGGGGATTCAGACGTGTCTTCGATAACAGACACCGACGTTGAGGTCGAGGACATCGACACAAGCTGGTCGGTATACGACAAGATGGCGGCGCTCGTCGGACTTTTCCTCATACTGTTCGGCTACCGCAACGCCGACATACAGGGGGCGATAGGCGGCGTGATAGGTACCGTCGTCTCGCCGATTCACGACGGACTGGGCGTCCCGTACTACCTCATCATACTCGTCTTCGCCGTCCTGACGGGCGTCTATTCGAGCTACCTCCAGCTATACCTCATGGACTGGGACTGGGTGAGCGCACAGCAGGAGAAGGTGAAGCAGATACAGTCACAGCTAAAGGAGGCACAGATGAGCGACGACGAGGCGCGCGAGGAGGAGCTACGCGAGGAACAGATGGGCGTCATGTCGGAGCAGATGAAGATGTTCAAGATGCAGTTCCGTCCGTCGGTCTGGATACTCGTCTTCACCATACCCATCTTCCTCTGGCTGTTCTGGACGTTCTCGACGCGTTTCGGCGGCGAGCCGCATCTCGCAGGAGAGACGATGCCCACGATAATCATGCCGTTCCTCGGCTCTATCGAGTTCTCCGAGTCGGTGTTTAACTTCCCCGCTTTCCTCGAAGGCTGGCTGTTCTGGTACATACTCTGCTCGTTCGGCTTCGGACAGGTGATGAGGAAGGTGCTCGGCGTCAATCCGACGACATGACCGAATTCACCAAGGCGCACGGCAACGGAAACGACTTCGTTATCATCGATGAGTGGGACAGCGAGCGTGTCGACAAGAAGGAGAAGTCGGGGTTTGCGTCGGAGTACTGCGACAGACGGCGCGGTATCGGTGGCGACGGTATCGTCTTCCTTTCGCGCGCAGACGGTGCGGACGCCGACGCACGGATGCGCCTCTACCAGCCAGACGGCGACCCC
>JBKHFQ010000202.1:0-2721 GCA_046540135.1 Halobacteriales archaeon | reverse complement strand
GCGGACGAAAGGGCGAAGCAGGACGCCATAGACGAAGCCGTCGAGTTTCTCGAAGACACCGACGATGTCGACAAGGGGGGTTCGGCGGTCTACTCCGTCGTTGGCGACAAGGCGGACCTCATGTTCGTACACGTCCGCCCGACGCTTGAAGGACTCGACGCCGTAGAGCGCCGGTTCGAACGGACGCGCCTCGCGGACTTCACCCGCGAAACGGCTTCGCACGTCTCCGTCACGGAGGTAGGCGGCTACACCAACGAGGACGTGGAGAACGGCGACCTGAGCGAGTACGCGCGGTCGAAGCTCTTCCCCGATATACCCGACAAACGTTTCGTATCCTTCTACCCGATGAGCAGGAAGCGCGAACCTGAACAGAACTGGTACGAGACCACCAAGAGCCACCGCGATGAGATGATGCGCGAGCACCGCGAGTCGGGCGAGGAGTACGCCGGAAAAATAAAACAGCTTATCTCAGGCTCCATCGGCATCGGCGACTGGGAGTGGGGGGTCGACCTGTTCACCGACGACATGAAGCACGCCAAGGGCATCGTCTACGACATGCGTTTCGACGAGGCGAGCGCCGTCTACAGCGAGTTCGGTCCGTTCTACACCGGTGTCCGTTTCCCGCCGTCCGACCTTGACGCCTACCTAGCGGGTGAGTCGGTGCCGACCGAGGGGGCGACCGAGGGCGACGAAGCCTCGATACGTGAGGTACTCGACGAGGAAGGTGTGTACGCGGGCAAGCCCCACGGGGAGGATGTGTACGCTGTCGTCGTCTTCTCCGAGGAGGGCGTCGATGCGCTCGGCGACGAGGTCGATGGTCTCGCGGGTAACTTCGACAGGTACGACACGCATGTGAAGACCGTCGTTTACGAGGACATCGACGGCGACGGACACAACGCCGTTGTATCCCTCTGGGAGACGCAGGACGCTGTCGAGACGGCGAGCGGGTACGTCGCCGACCTACCCGGCGTCGTGCGCGAGGCGGGCGACGACGGCGAGGGATTCGGCACGATGGGGATGTTCTACACCGTCAAGCCCGACTACCGCGAAGAGTTCGTCGAAAAGTTCGACGATGTCGGAAGTCTGCTCGCTGAGATGGACGGTCACGTAGAGACACGTCTTCTCGCCAACGTCGGCGACGACAACGACATGTTCATATCGAGTCGGTGGAGGGCGAAGGAGGACGCTGTTGAGTTCTTCCGGAGCGACGAGTTCCGCGACACAGTCGACTGGGGACGCGAGATACTTGACGACCGTCCGCGCCACGTCTTCCTCGCTTAGTACGTTGGCGCGTCTTCGTCGACGCCGGCACGTGAGTTGACTACGCGTGCGAGCACAAAAAGCAGGTCAGAAACACGGTTCAGGTAGTTAACGACACGACCCGTATCCGCATCCTCGTCAAGGGCAACGGCGCGGCGCTCCGCACGGCGCGTTACGGAGCGCGCCTCGTGAAGCTTCCCTCCTGCGCGCGTACCGCCCGGCAGGACGAAGTTGGTTAGTGGTTCGAGTTCATCGTTGAATGCGTCTATCATAGCCTCGACGCGCTCCACGTCGGCGTTCGTGACACGCGGGTCGTCGTCGTCCTTGTCGGTGTTTGCGAGGTCCGCCTGCGCCTTGAACAGACCGTTCTGGACCTTTTTGAGGGCGTCGAGTACGTCGTCGTCCTCAACCCGCGTGGACGCCGCCCCGACGCGTGTGTTCGCCTCGTCGACCGTCCCGTACGCCTCGATACGCCGCGACGACTTGGAGACGCGCTCCCCGCTACGGAGATCTGTCTCTCCGTCGTCGCCTCTGCGGGTGTAGATTCTCATGGGGGGTAGACGGAGGCGCGGTTCAATACCGTAACGGTTTACCGACCGTCGCGCACATCGCTGACGATGGACGACTACCCGTACGTCACGGAGGTCGATACCCGTTTCCGTGACCTCGACCTGATGGGACACGTCAACAACGCCGTCTACGCCTCGTACCTCGAAGAAGCACGTGTGGCGTACTACGACGAGGTTCTTGACGTTGGTGTAGACGAACTTGGCTTCGTTCTCGCCCATCTCGAAATCGACTACGAACGCCCTATACAGCACGGAGACGAGGTAAGCGTCGGTCTACGGACGGCGGATGTCAGCGACAAGAGCATGACGACCGAGTACCGAGTCGAGGCGGACGACGCCGTCGCCGCGACTGCGAAGTCGGTACAGGTAGCCGTCGACGAAGACGGGGTACCGAGACAAGTACCCGACGGATGGAGGCGCGCAATAGAAGATTATGAGGGTCAGTAGGCGTCCGCGCCTGCGTCGGTACCCGTCCGACGGTACTCGATTCCTGCGGTGTTCATCTCGTTTCTCTTGCGCTCCATGTACGAGTAGACCGTGCCGTGAGGCGCTCCGTCGAGGAGCATCTCAGCGGCGGTCATTGCGGCGTCGACCTGTTCGGGCGTACCGATAGCGCCGAACGTCTTGCCGTAGATACGGACCTCCGCGCCCGTGAGTTCCTCCATGAGTTCGCGTGTCCGTCCGTTCCTGCCTATGAGACGCCCTTTCTTGGCGCGTGTCTCGCCGTCACTCCCGACGGCGTCCTTGATGTTTATCGACTCGTAGACCACCATCTCGGCGTCACCGTCGATGTCTTCAAGCAGACGTAGGGCGCTTTCTGGCGGAAAGCCGCGCGCTATCGCCTTGACCACGCGCGGACCCTTGAGCGACCGCACAGGGTCGCCGTCCTCGG
>JBKHFQ010000201.1:0-2748 GCA_046540135.1 Halobacteriales archaeon | reverse complement strand
TAGCCTGTTCTACAACGTCCTCATGACAGGCGACCCTCTCGTCTTCCCGTATCTTGAGTTCGCGCCGCAGGACGGTGTCGGCTTCGGTGAGCGGGGGATACTCGGCTACTCGCGCGACTACACGCCAGAGTTGGCGCTACGCGCAAACGAGCATGTCCTGTACCGTTTCGCGGTCGACTGGGGTCCGGGCGGGGTGGCGGGTGTCGCGCTTGCGGCGGTCGGTGCGGCACGTGTCGCACGCCGACGCACCACGGGAGGTATCCTACTCGTCGGCGTAGCCGCGTCGGTCGTCCTAGGCAACGTCTTCTTCTGGGGTAACCTCAACATACTCGGCGATATATCTGACCCCGCCGACGGACTCATACATCTCTACGGGACGCACTACCACTTCGACCTCCTCGTACCGGTCTGCGCTCTGGCGGCTATAGGTCTGGTAGCCGTGTACGAAAGTTCGGCGCGCCGGTTTGACCGTCGCGGCGCTCTTGCGGTCGCGATAGCCGTAGCCGTCGTCTTCGCGGGCGTCGGTGCGGCGAACACGTCGGCTAAGATAGACGAGAACCTTGAGGTCACCGAGAGCTACGAATCAGCGTACGAGCCTTTTGAGGAAAAAGAACACGAGGGCGTCGTCTTCCTACCGACACCGTACGGCGAATGGCTCAACCATCCGTTCCAGTATCTCAGAAACGACGGCGACCTGAACGGGACAACGGTTTACGCGCTCGACCTCGGGGACGAAAACTTCGATGTAATCGACGCATACCCTGAGCACGACCTGTACAGATACGCGTACAGGGGCGACTGGGCACCGACCGAAGGGTCGTCCGTGGAAGCCGTTGTTGAGGAGATACGTGTGGTTGAGGGCGGTGCCGTACGTCTGGAGACGACCGTCCCCGTACCCGAGGGTGCAACATCGGTGGTTGCAACGGTTGAAGGAGACGGTGGCTCCGAGTACGCGACGGTTGACACCGAGGAGAGCGAAGGGAACGCAACAGTGGTCTGGAGGCTGAACGGGACCTCGGCGCATCTAGGGAGCAACGAGACGTTGGATCTCGACGGTGAGGGCGAACTGGTTCTCGAACTGACCGTGACGGAGAGGTACGACTCGTTCAGATACAGACAGGCGCTGATATACGAAACCCGCGGTGACGGGGTACGTGTTGTTGCGCCGCCGTACACGGAGAAATGCTACTCCTTCGACCGTTGCGGCGGTGAGGCTACGGTGGTAGACGGAAGCGTTAGGACAGAAGCCGTCGCCACCACTCCTGAAGCGGAACCTTGACTATGGACTTTCCTATAGCCGCCCCGCCGGCGAACGGGTCAAGCTTGGTTTCTCCGAGGCGTTCGTCGTACTCTATGGGAACCTCGGTGACATCGTAGCCCCTCATCAGAGGACGTATCAGGAGTTCGGCGGACAGCCCCGTGTTCTCCGTCCACGTTACCTCTTCAACGACCTCCCGTCTGTACGCGCGCATACCGGTCGTCGTATCGCGGACGCGCCGGAGGGTCAGAACAGACGCCGTGAGAGCAAACAGACGGTTACCGAACTCGTTGAAGCCGGGCATTTCATCAGCACCTCCGGAAACGCGGTCGCCGCTGACGACATCGTAGCCCTCGTTGATGAGGTCAAGGAATTCAGGGAGGCGTTCCATCGGGTAGGTGTCGTCGCAGTCGGTGGTGACCACGACAGGGCGGTCAGGGGTGAGCAACGCCTCACGGACGGCGACTCCATAGCCCTGTGGCTCCTGCTCGATAACGCGTGCGCCCATCTCGCGTGCTATCTCCGGGGTAGCGTCCGACGAGCCGTCGACACAGACGACCTCGGCGCGTCCGTCGGTCACGCGGTCGATGTCGGCGAGGACGGTCTCGATAGCTTCCTCCTCGTTGTACGTCCCCATAACGACGCTGAGGTCGTCGAAGGTGTACTCGTCGTCATCTTCGTCAGTACGTGTGGCGGCGGTTTGAGCTTCCATACCCATCAGTGAGGACGACCCAACTTATCTTTTTAGGTTTACCAAAAAATTCGGAAGCTTGATTGTAGGAGCGTGCCACCGTGGGATATGCGCGAAACGGCGCGTGCCCTCCGCCCGTGGCTCAGGTTCGCCGGACTACTCGTCATCGTAGCCATAGCAGCGGCGGTATTCCTCGACGGGTTCGACCTATCGGGCTTTCTGGGACGGTTCGCCGCCGCCGAACCCGTATACGTCGCTGTCGCGGTCGTTGTCTATACCGTCTCGTGGATTCCCAGAGGGGTTCGCTACAGGGACATACTCACACGTACCGGACACGCCTGCGGTACAGTAGCTATGACAGGTGCTGTCTTTGTGAGCCAGACGGCAAACCTCATCTTCCCGGCGCGGGCGGGCGACGGGATGCGCGCCTACGTCGTTAAGAAACGTAACGGGGTGCCGTACACGACGGGAGCGGCGTCGCTCGCCGCCGAACGTGTCCTCGACCTTGCCGCCGTTCTAGCCCTCGGTGCGGTCGGTCTGGTATGGACGGCGTCGGTTCACGGATTCGAACCTACTCAGGGGCGTGGCGCTCTCGTCGCGGCGTCGGCGGCGGCGGCGGTGACGGTCGCCGCGGTCATCGTGGTGTACTTCCTCCGCGGCGAAAAAGCGATGTCCGTCACAGTCAGAGGCGACGAAGACGGTGTTTTCGCGACGGTAACGGATGGTGTCGCGGGGTTCATCGAGAACCTCGGTGCCGTCTTCGACGTAGGTCTCGCTCCCTTCTTCCTCGAAGGCCACC
>JBKHFQ010000200.1:0-2763 GCA_046540135.1 Halobacteriales archaeon | reverse complement strand
GTCGAAAGTGCTATCGTCGGTGTCGAAGGTATCGCTGAAGCCGCCGTCGTAGGCGGCGAGCATGAACTCAAGGGGAGGCTATCTACGCCTACGCTATCACAGAGGACGGCTACGAGGGCGACGACGAACTGCGCCAACGCGTTGTCGAGGGCGTTGAGGAAGCAATCGGACCTATCGCCCGTCCCGAGGAGGTAGTCTTCACCGACGAACTCCCCAAGACGCGTTCGGGCAAGATAATGCGCCGCCTCCTCGAAGACATCTCGAACGAGGAGAAGCTTGGAGACACGAGTACGTTGCGCAACCCCGACGTGGTAGACGATATACAGAGCAAAGTCGAGTAAAACCGGTTCCAAAACTTCACAAAACATGACACAAGAAAAACCCACAGACGAAAGACCGTCGATACAGACCGACGGGGGCACGGAGGAGGCGAGACCGGACGGTGGCGACGTTGACTACCTCGAATCCGAGGTAAGCCTGTTCAGCCCCACGACGCCGTTCATGCGCGACCATATGCGCATGATACGGAGAGGATTCGCCGTCTGGTTGGTCGTCGTCTTCGCGCCCCCGGTGCTAACGTTCGTAGCGCCGGAAACGATGTCGACCCAGATGCCCGTGATAGGCTTCCCGCTCCATTACTTCCTGATGGCTGTCGGGGGACCGACGGGAACGTTGCTCCTAGCGCTCTGGTACACGCGCAGACGCGACGCACTTGACGAAAAGTACGGTATCGGCGAGCACGCGACGGATTCGAGCGGAAGCCCTGAGGGGAGCGGAGGAGCCGCGGCTGATGGGGGTGAAGCATGAGCATAGCCGACCTGGTCCTCCAGTCGGGACTTCTCCCGGAGGGTCTGAACGTATCGTTCAAGCCTCTTCCCGGCGTCCTTGTGGCGGCGATGCTCCTTCTGTTCCTCGTCATCGGGTACGTCTTCAAGGTCTCCGATACTGAGGGGATGTGGGTTGCGGGACGCTCTATCGGTAACTTAGAGAACGGCATGGCGATAGGCGCGAACTGGATGTCAGCGGCGTCGTACCTCGGTATGGCGGCGTTAATAGCCACGTCCGGCATCTACGGTCTCGCGTTCGTCGTCGGCTGGACGACCAACTTCTTCCTCATACTCATCTTCCTCGCGGCTCAGCTACGCCGTTTCGGCAAGTACACCGCACCCGACTTCGTGGGCGACCGTTTCAACTCCGACACGGCGCGCGCACTCGCCGCCATCACGACGTTCCTCATCGGATTCGTCTACTCCATCGGTCAGGCGCGCGGCATGGGTCTCGTCGGTCTGTACATCTTCGGCGACATTGGCATGCCGGGTCTGAGCGGCTACCAGTCGATGGTGGTGCTGATGATGGCGATTACGGTCGCCTACCTCGCCCTCTCCGGGATGCTCGGCGCGACAAAGAACATGGCTGTCCAGTACACCATACTCATCGTCGCCTTCCTCGCGGGCGTCTTCGTCGTCGGCGGTGTCAACGGCTACTCGACGATACTGCCGCAGATAGAGTACGGCGCTCTAATCAGCGAACTTAGCGCCGAGTTCGCTGAGCCATTCCAGGCGTTCGACGGCTTCTACATCTGGATAGCGACCGCGTTCTCGCTCATCGTCGGCACCGCGGGACTGCCGCACGTACTCGTCCGTTTCTACACGGTCGAGAACGAGCGGACGGCGAGATGGTCGACCGTCTGGGGGCTGTTCTTCATCTGCCTCCTCTACTGGAGCGCACCCGCGTTCGCGGCTTTCGGCACCGACCTGTACGCCGAGAACATCGGTCCCGTCTACGGTGAAGGCGGAATGGCGGGCGAAGCCGCTGATGTCATCGTCGTACTCGCGGCACAGCTTTCCAACCTGCCCACGTGGTTCGTCGGACTCGTCGCGGCGGGCGGTATCGCGGCGGCGATAGCCACGACCGCGGGTCTTTTCATCGCGGGTTCGTCGGCTATCTCCCACGACATATACACCAACATCATCAACCCCGACGCGACCCAGCGCGAGCAGATAATCGTCGGACGTCTCAGCATACTCGCGCTCGGTGTCATAACGACGCTCGCGGCGCTTGACCCTGCGGCACCCATCGCGGCTCTCGTCTCGTACGCGTTCTCGCTCGCGGGGGCGGTCCTGTTCCCTATGTTCTTCCTCGGACTGTGGTGGGAGAAGGCGAACCGACAAGGTGCGGTCGCCGGTATGGTAACGGGTCTCGTTCTCTGGGCGATACCGATGATAAACGAGGTCGTACCGACGTACGGCTTCCTCGGCGGCGAGACGCTGTCGCCGGCTCTCGAGACGTGGATGCCTGCGATAGGCTCGGCTCTCATCGTGACGCCGGTGGTCTTCATCGTCACCATCGCCGTCTCGTACGCGACGCCTGAACCTCCGATGGAGACGAAGCGCATCGTGCGCCAGTGCCACAGCCCTGAGAGAATGGGGCAACAGAAGACAGCCGAAGACATAGTGACCGACGGGGGAGACAACCCCGCGGACGACTGAACCATGTACGACAACATACTCGTTCCAACCGACGGAAGCGAAACGGCGGAGGTAGCGGTAGAGCACGCCGTGGAGATGGCGAAACGTTACGACGCGACGTTACACACGTTGTACGTCGTCGATATCGACGCGGTCAACCTGTCGCTCGGCACCGAGCAGGTCGACCGTCTAAAGGCAGGAGGTCTTGACGAGATGGAGGACGTGAAGGAGAAAGCCGAGGAATCGACGGGTCGCGTAGCCGAGCGTGCCGACGAAGAGGGTGTCAAGGTCGTGC
>JBKHFQ010000199.1:0-2774 GCA_046540135.1 Halobacteriales archaeon | reverse complement strand
AGTTCGAGGGTCAGGTCACAACCTTCACCGACCCCGAAGGACCGTGCTACCGTTGCATGTTCCCAGAAGCGCCTCCCGAAGGCATGGTCCCAAACTGCGCCACCGCGGGCGTCATAGGCGTCCTTCCGGGCATCATAGGCGTCATACAGGCGACCGAGGTCGTCAAGCATATACTCGGCAAGGGGCGCTCCCTTGACGGACGCATGCTGTTCTACGACTCGCTCGACATGTCGTTCGACGAGGTTGAGATACGCAAGGACCCTGACTGCCCCGTCTGTTCCGACGACCCCGAAATCGAGTCCGTCGGAGAGGTCGAGTACACGCAGGCGTGTTCCATCCCGACGAGCGACGAGGGTGACGAAGCCGTCGTCGGCGAGGCGGACGACTGAACCTGGAGCGAAACAGGACGTTTAATTAAGCCGCGGTTCCATCCTTCGGTATGCCCATAACCGAACCTGCTGACGGCAAGTCGTACGGTATGTCCGCCGTCGCGAACTGGGTCGAGGAGGATGACTTCCCGACGACCAAGGACGATCTCGTCTCTCGTTTTGCCGACAACGAGATAATGCTCGGTTACGACGCCGAGACGACCTTCGGCGATGTCATGGAACACGTCGAACAAGAGGAGTACGAGGATATCGTGGACTTCTGGAGCGCTCTCGGCGAAGGCTTCCGCGTCGTTGACGAACGAGTCCGCGAGCGGTACATGAATGCCGACGGGTGAATGAGAACCAGTAGGAAGGCGGAGACTTTGTTTCGGAAGTAACAGAATGCGTACAAACATACCCAAACGGTAGCCTTAAGTCAGTTCCTAACGTACTGTGTAGTAGGTTATTTGGGAAATGTGTCACGGATAAATATAGCTACAGGGAAATACAAGATTATCTAAGATGTCAGGATATGACGCCGAAAGGATACAGGTTCTCGAAGGACTCCAGGCTGTCCGGAAGCGCCCCGCTATGTATATCGGCTCGGTCGACTCGAAGGGGCTACACCACCTCGTCTACGAGGTCGTTGACAACTCGATAGACGAGGCGCTCGCCGGACACTGTGACGAGATAGAGGTGGTTCTGCACGACGACGGGAGCGTGTCGGTGCGTGACAACGGACGCGGCATACCCGTCGACCAGCACGAAAAGCACGACATGCCCGCCGTGACGGTCGTCATGACCGTACTGCACGCGGGCGGCAAGTTCGACTCCAAGTCGTACCAGATTTCGGGCGGTCTGCACGGCGTCGGTGTGAGCGTCGTCAACGCCCTGAGTGAGTGGGCGGAGGTCGATGTCCGCCGCGACGGCGCGGTCCACGAACAGCGTTTCGAGCGCGGCGAACCCGTCACCGAACTCGACGAGGACGGTGAGGCATCGGGGACGGGAACGGAGATACGTTTCAAGCCCGACGGCGAAATCTTCGAGACGACGACGTTCGACTTCTCGACCCTCGAAGGACGCCTGCGCGAACTTGCGTTTCTGAACAAGGGTCTGGAGATTACGTTACGCGACGACCGCGACGACGGACGCGAGGAGACGTTCCTGTATGAGCGCGGTCTGCGCGAGTTCGTCGAGTACCTCAACGAGAACAAGACGCCGACGCACGACGATGTCGTCTACATAGAAGAGGAACGCGACAGCATCGAGGTCGAGGTTGCGCTCCAAGGAATCGACGAGCCGACAGGTGCCGTCCACTCTTTCGCCAACAACATCAAGACGAAGGAAGGCGGTGCGCACCTCACCGGATTCAAGAAGGCGCTCACGAACGTCGTCAAGGGGTACGCGGAGCGCGAAGGAATCGCCGACGAAGGTCTGAAGGGACAGGACGTGCGCGAAAGCCTTACCGCGGTCGTGAGCGTCATGGTTCCCGAACCCCAGTTCGAGGGGCAGACCAAAACTAAGTTGGGGAACAGCGAGGTCAGCGGTATAGTCGAGAAGGTCGTCAACGACCGTCTATCGACCTACTTTGAGGAGAATCCCGATGCCGCAAAAGCCGTCGCCGAGAAGGCGGCTGAGGCGGCGCGTGCGCGCAGAGCGGCGAAGAAGGCGCGCGAACTGCAGAGGCGTAAGAGCGCCCTTGAATCGACCTCGCTACCCGGAAAGCTTGCCGACTGTCAGCGCAGGGAGCGCGACGGGAGCGAGCTTTTTATCGTCGAGGGCGACTCGGCGGGTGGAAGCGCGAAGCAGGCGAGGAAACGGGAGACGCAGGCGATTCTCCCCCTTAGCGGAAAGATTCTGAACGTCGAGAAGCACAGGCTTGACCGTGTTCTCGAAAACGACGAGATACGCTCGCTCATCACGGCGCTCGGGACGGGCGTTGGCGAGGAGTTCGATATCGAGGACCTGAGATACGAGAGCGTCGTTCTGATGACCGACGCCGACGTAGACGGCGCACATATACGGACGCTCCTTCTGACGCTGTTCTACAGGTATATGCGTCCACTTCTCGAACGCGGACACGTCTACGCGGCGCAACCTCCTCTGTACCGTATCCGTTGCGGGAGCGAGACGTACGACGTTATGACGGAGAAGGAACGTGAGGAAGTAGTCGCCGAGAACTGTGGCGGCGAGGCTGACAACGTACAGCGTTTCAAAGGTCTCGGCGAGATGACGCCTCAGCAGCTATGGGAGACGACGATGGACCCTGAAGGACGCGTCCTCAAACGTATCACGGTCGAGGACGCGAGTGCCGCCGACCGTATGTTCGACGTACTCATGGGCGACAAGGTAGCGCCACGCAAACAGTTCATCAAGGAAAACGCCGACGAGGCGGAGTGGGTGGAC
>JBKHFQ010000198.1:0-2776 GCA_046540135.1 Halobacteriales archaeon | reverse complement strand
TGGGTTCCACGCGGCGCGCGTCTTCGCGGCGAACGGAGCGGACGTGACGATGGCGTGCAGGAGCGTCGACCGGGGCGAGGAAGCGGCGGACGAGATACGCGACGAGGTCGACGACGCATCGGTTGAGGTGCGCGAACTCGACCTCGCGTCGCTCGAATCGGTGCGCGGGTTCGCGTCGGATTTCGCCGACGACCACGACGCCCTCGACGTTCTGTGTAACAACGCGGGCGTGATGGCGATCCCGCGGCGCGAGACCGAGGACGGCTTCGAACAGCAGTTCGGCGTCAACCACCTCGGACATTTCGCGCTGACGGCACACCTCTCCGACCTCCTCGTCTCAACAGAAGGTGCGCGCGTCGTGACGACGAGCAGCGGCGCGCACGAGCGCGGAAGCATCGACTTCGAAGACCTGCACGGCGAGGACGAGTACACCAAGTGGGGTGCGTACGCGCAGAGCAAGCTCGCCAACCTGCTTTTCGCGTTCGAGCTTCAGCGCAGGTTCGACGGCGCAGGCGTGGACGCGAAGAGCGTTGGCGTCCATCCGGGGTACGCAGACACCGACCTCCAGCGCCGCGGACCCGAGATGGAGGGTTCGCGCCTGAAGCTCGGGGTCATGAAGGCGATGAACGTCGTCCTTGCACAGAGCGCCGAGCGCGGCTCGTTGCCCATCCTGTACGGTGCGACCGCGGAGGTCGAAAGCGGCGAGTACGTCGGTCCGGGCGGATTCATGAATATGCGGGGGTACCCGACGGTACAGGAGCCGAACGACTCGGCGCGCGACGAGGAGACTGCGCGGCGTCTCTGGGAGGTTTCGAAGGAACTGACCGGCGTGGAGTTTGAACTATAGCACATCTCCACCGAAAGCCATAATCCCCCGCTCCTACATGTCGGCGTATGCTCCAAGCCTCGGCGGCGCGCGACTGGCTGGTTGAGAACGCCGAGAGTGCCTACGCCGAAGCCGTCGAATGGCTAAGCGCTAACCTCCCTAACTTTGTTCTCGCCGCGGTCATAATCATAGTCGGGTACAGGCTATCGATAACCGCCAAGAGGTACGCCGGCAGACCCGTCTACGGCTGGATAGGGCGTGAAAGCGTCGCGTCGACGACCCTGCGCCTCATCAAGTTCTCGATAATACTCATGTCGGTTCTCCTAGCGTTCCGTATAGCGTTCGGCTTCTCTCCCACGTCGCTCCTTCTGACCGCGACCGTCTTCTCCGCCGTGGTCGGTATAATACTCGCGCCGCTCGTCGGCGACATCGTCAACGGCGTCTTTGTCCTGAGCGACCAGCCGTACGAGGTCGGCGACATGGTTGAGATAGTCGACACAGGGAAGACGGGCTTCGTCGAGGAGGTGACCATACGGTACACCAAGATATTCACCGTCGACAACACGTTTCTCGTCATTCCAAACTCGGAGATACGTAAACGCGATGTCGTCAACTACTCCGCCGAGGACATACGGACGCGCCAGACGCTCGAAGTCTCGGTGACGTACGAGAGCGACGTGGCGAAGGCGCGCGAACTCCTCGTCGAGGCGGCGGGGGAGACTCCGGAGGTCATCGGCACGCAGGGGAGCGTCCGTATCGGAAAAGGCGAGTATCCGCTTGAACCGCGCCCGTTCATCGTCGAGTTCGGCGACCACGGCGTGGGTCTCGCTCTCCGTTACTGGGTTCGTGAACCCTACAGGCTACATATGGTCAAGTCGAAGGTGAACGAGAAGGTCTGGAACAAGTTCAGGCGCGAAGGAATCCGCATACCGTATCCGCACCGTCACCACGTCTTCGACGATACGAGCGGTGAGATGGACGTTTCGTTGGAGAGACGGGACGAAGACAAAACCGGAGGTTAGTCAGCGACCTCTATACGGACATCGAGGTTCTGACGCAGGAAGTTCTCCACATCGGGGTCGTTCCGCATCAGACGCCGGAGAGCCTTACGCAACCTTCCCGAACGCGTCCGACCTATCACGATAAGATCCACCCCTCGGTTCGCAGCCTCTTCAAGTATAGTCTCCTCAACGAGGAATCCCTTACGGACGGTGTACGAGGCGTTACTGATGTCGAACTTGTTATCTATCTCGCGCCGAAGTTCCCTACGCGTAGCCTTCCGTTCGTTCTGGAACAGGTTGACGTGGAGGATGATGAGGTCAACGTCTTCATCCTCCTCACGTCTGATTTCGAGAGCGCGTTCGACGGTACGGCGACTGTTGTCGGTCAGCGGATAACGGACGGGAACGAGGACCTTCATTCGTTGGTTACCTCGACAGCCGCCTCGTTCTCGCACAGGGCGCGCGCGTTCTCCTCAGGAATGCGCGCTACGTCCTCCTCACCCAACGAGTACTCGCGCCCGTCGGTGCCGACGAACTCTGGTAGCGACTCGACAACACGAACTGTAGCATAGGCATCTTCCGTCAGTCCTTCTTCGGCGTCGGGAGTTTCTTCGACATCCCGTGTTTGCCGCGCCTCGTTCACCGCCGCCCCGCCCGTGTCTTCCGTCTCGGTCGTACCGGTAGTTTCGGTTGCCGTACCGTCCCTGAGAGCGCCTTCGAGAAGGTCCTCAACGCGCTCCTGTCCCGCACGTATCTCGTCGACGATGTTGGAGTACATCTCGCGCTCCTCGCGCGTCATACGGTCTTCGGTCGCCGTATGTCCGTTCGCGGCGAGAGAAGCCATCTTGACGACCTTTCCGACGCGGCGCTCGTATACCGCTTCGGCGACCTGACGCGCGCTACCGAGTTCGTCGTTGAGACGTTGTGCTTCCTCGGAGTAAGGGTCGTC
>JBKHFQ010000197.1:0-2807 GCA_046540135.1 Halobacteriales archaeon | reverse complement strand
CATCCCCGGAGAACTCACGACGGCGCATCTCCTCCTGCGTCTACACTCGCCGACGTTCGACGCCGCCGATGAACGCGTCTTCGACGAGATAATGCCCGCGGTCGCCGCCGGAGAGTACGACGCGGGTCTCGTGATACACGAGGGACGTTTCACGTACCGCGACCACGGGTTGACGAAGGTCCTCGACCTCGGCGAATGGTGGGAGAACGAGTCAGGAGCACCCGTACCGCTCGGCTGTATCGCCGTACGCCGCGACGTACCGGAACCGGAACGCGTCGAGAGCGCGTTACGGAACAGCGTCGAATGGGCGCGCGAGAACCCGGACGACGAAGAACTGCGCGCCTACGTCCGTGAGCACGCGCAGGAGATGGACGAAGACATTCTACGTCGGCATATAGACCTGTACGTAAACGAGTACACGGTAGGTATGGGTGACGAGGGTGTGCGTGCCGTCCGGGCGCTCTTTGAGCGGGGGCGCGAAGCGGATGTCCTTCCCAAAACAGACGCGCCGCTGACGTACTGAGGCGGCGCAACGCCGAAACTGTTAATAGTTTGCTAATAGCATACGAGTACATGCCCAAGATAAGCGCCGACGTGCCACAGGAACTCCTTGACGACGTGCAGGAACACGTCGGCGACGACGGCAAGTTCGTCTCAACATCGGACGCCGTACGGAGTTCGTTGCGCAAGATGCTCGACCAGATGGACGAAGTAGACAGGAAGCACGGACGTTCCGAGGAGAAAGATGGCTGAAAGCGTCGTTCTCGTATCGGGCGGCGTCGACAGTGCCGTGACGTTCGCTGAGGCGGTTCGTGAGGACGACGAGACGCCGGTCGCGGTACACGCGCGATACGGACAGCATACGAGCGAGAAGGAGCGCGACTGCGCGTCGTCTCTTGCGTCGGAGTACGGAGCGGAGTACGTCGAGGTCGACCTTTCGGACGCATTCGCGGCTTTCGGTGAAGGGCTAACCGACGACACCGACCTCTCGACGCACTACGACGACGAGGGCGTCGCAACGTCGTACGTGCCTATGCGCAACACCGTCCTGCTCGCCGTTGCCGCCGGTGTCGCCGAGGAGCGGCGCGCGACCAAGGTCTGGTACGGTCCGAACGCAGACGACCGCGACGGCTACGCCGACTGCCGCGACGAGTACGCAGAGGCGATGGAGCGCGCCCTGACGCTCGGCACCGACCGGGTCGACTTCGACGTGCGGCGTCCCGTCGTTTCGATGGACAAGGGCGAAATCGTGGAACGCGGCGACGAACTCGGCGTTCCTTTCGATCACACGTGGTCGTGCTACCAGGACGGCGACGAAGCCTGCGATGTCTGCGCTTCGTGTGAGGAACGCGCCCGTGGGTTCGCAGAGGCGGAGGTGGACGACCCTGTATCTTAGCGAAATATTCCACACCGTTCAGGGCGAGGGGCGTCTCGCGGGCGTACCGTCGGTCTTCGTCCGCACGAGCGGATGTAACCTGCGGTGTTCGTGGTGCGACTCCGCCTATACGTCGTGGAATCCCGAAGGCGAAACCGAGGACGTCGAAGAGGTGGTTGAGCGAGCCGAGACGTACGGCGCTGACCACTACGTCGTCACGGGCGGCGAACCCCTCCTCCAGCCCGACGTCGACGACCTGTGCGCCGCGCTCGACGGACACGTCACGGTCGAGACGAACGCAACGGTCTACCGCGACGTGGACGCCGAACTCATCTCTATGTCTCCCAAGCTCTCGAACTCGACGCCCGAAGACGACGCCGGAGGCTGGCGCGAGGTGCATGAACAAGAACGCCTCGACTTCGACGTAATCGAGTCGTACATCGACTCGCACGACTACCAGCTAAAGTTCGTGGTCGCCGACCGTGAAGACCTCGACGAGATAGACGACGTTCTCGCGTCCCTCTCCGACTACGACCGCGACCGCGTCCTTCTCATGCCGGAGGGAGTCGACCGCGACACGCTCCGCGAGCGCGGCGAATGGCTCGCCGAGGTCTGTAAGGACCGCGGCTTCCGTTACTCTCCGCGTTTACAGATACATATCTACGGCAACCAGCGCGGGACGTAGTCAGAGTTCGATATCCGACTCGGCGAGCTTCTCGCGCGCCTCCTCGCGTGCCTCCTGATGTTCTTCGAGGTACTCTGCTGTCAGGTCCGCCGCCTCGCTCTTGCATCCTCCGCAGAGGCGTTCGCCTCCGGCGCATTCTTCGTAGACCCGCTCGGCGTGCTCGTCGTCGCAGACCGAGTCGTCGGCGTACGCATAGAGTTCGTAGACGGGACAGTCGTCGGGTCGCCCGCCCTTCTCGCGCTGTTCCTCAGCCGTCTCGCGTCCGCCCGTCGTCGCGCTCATCACCTTGTCGCGCGCGTCGTCTGGGTCGTCGGTGACCGCGATATGGCTCTTGGGGACGCTCGAAGACATCTTTCCGCCCGTCAGACCCGTCATGAACCTATGGTAGATGGACGACGGCGGGTAGAAGCCGTAGCCGCCGTGTTCTACTTCGACCTCGCGGACGACGCGTTCGACCTCGTTGCGGTCGGCGTCGTAGACATCCAGATGTTCGTCGAACACCTCGACGTTACCAACGTCGCGGAGTTCATCGTGGAGTTCGTCGAAAGCTTCTTGGGGTGCGTCACGCGATAGGACACGGTTCCGTGCCCGTAGGAGTTCGTCACCGCCAGCCTGGAGACGTTCGGCAAGTTCGTCTTCGTCAACGCGTCCGGCAAGTTCCTCGGCTGTTATTTCGTCGGCGTCCTCTACGGCGCGCCTGACAACTTCCTTATGCTCATCCTCTATCTCAAAGCTTGCGTACGCCTC
>JBKHFQ010000196.1:0-2814 GCA_046540135.1 Halobacteriales archaeon | reverse complement strand
GTCAACTCGCCAGAGGACATGGATATGATAGTCTTCCGCGAGGCTACGGAGGACGTATACTCCGGCATCGAGTGGGAGGCGGGTACCGACGAGGCGGCGCAGGTCCGCGACTTCCTCAACGGCGAGATGGGGGAGGACGTACCCGACGACGCGGGTATAGGCGTGAAGCCAATCAGCGAGCGCAAGACGAAACGTCTGGTCCGTAAGGCAATACGGTACGCAATCGACCGCGGGCGCGACTCCGTGACCCTCATCCACAAGGGTAACATCATGAAGTTCACCGAGGGCGCCTTCCGCGACTGGGGCTACGAACTAGCCGAGGAGGAGTTCCCCGAACAGACCATCACAGAGGACGAACTCTGGGAGGAGTACGACGGCGAGCGCCCGGAAGGCAAGGTCGTGGTCAAGGACCGTATCGCCGACAACATGCTCCAGCAACTGTTGACGCGGACGGACGAGTACGGCGTACTTGCGATGCCCAACCTCAACGGCGACTACCTGAGCGACGCCGCCGCGGGACAGGTCGGCGGTTTAGGTATCGCGCCGGGTTCGAACATCGGCGACGTACGCGGCGTCTTCGAACCCGTCCACGGAAGCGCGCCCAAGTACGCGGGACAGGACAAGGTCAACCCGACGGCGATGATTCTCACGGGACGCATCATGTTCGAGCACTTCGGCTGGTTCGACGCCGCGGAGCTTATCAAGGACGGCGTCGAGGCGACGATACAGGACCGCACCGTCACCTACGACATACACAGGCAGATAGAGGGCGGCGAGAAGGTATCGACGAGTACGTTCGCCGAACTCGTCGCGGAGAAGATACGGTCGGCGTAGTCGGAAGAGGTCGCGTAGTCAGGTGAACGAGTCGAGTCCTGCCTCGGAACGCTCCTCTTCCTCTTCGCCTTCAAGCGTCCCTCTGCTACGGACGTAGACGGTCGAAGCCCAGTTTACGCTTCCTTCGACGCCGTCGTTCCATCCCTCCTGCGCCTCCATGTTGAGTATAGCGACCTCGTCGCCAGGTGCAAAAGACAGGTCCGCCTTGTCGCCCCAGAGAGCGACGCGTACCTCGCCCGTGTCGTCGCGGAGGCGTACGTTACGGACCTTACCCTGCGAACCGTCGTCGCGGTCGAACGTGCGCGTCTCGCCCGTGTCGGTCACGACGCCCGCGACGTCGTACGTCTCGTCGATTTCGAGTTCGGCGACGGGCGTCGGGTCAGGGTGGAACTCCACGTCTCCGTCGAGTTCGTCTTCGGACACGCGTTCGACGGTACCGCGCGAACCGACGTTTACCTCGACGCCGCCGTCGCGTTCTCGGGCGTATCCGTCGCGGATACGGACGACGTCGCCGTCGGTGAGCGACGAAACGTCGTCGGCGCGTTCGTCCCAGAGGGCGACACGAACCCATCCCGTCTCATCGCCGACGGCGATGTTTGCGACCTTCCCCTCGCCGTCGTCACGGTCGAACGTCCGAGGTTCGGAGGTTTCGAGAACGCGCCCCACGAGCGACACGTCCGAACCACCCGCGGTCACCTCGCCCGCGCCGACGTCTCCGTCCGTAAGTTCCACGTCGAGGTCGAACTCACCGTCCTCGTCAACCTCAACCTCGCGCGCGTTTATCTCGACGCCGCCGTTCCAGCCGTCCTTGGGCGCACCCTTTACCTTGAGAACGTCGCCCTGTTCGAGTTCGTCGACGCTCGCGGCGTACTCGTCCCAGAGCGCGACGCGTACCTCGCCCGTCTCGTCGCGGACGTGTACGTTCGCCACCATACCGTCGTCGCCCTCGTCGCGCTCGAACTCACGTGTCTCGCCGACCTTGGTCACCCTGCCGACGAAACGCACCTCGTCCTTCTCGACGGTGATTTCGTCAACGTCGTAGACGCGGTCCTCTTCGAGTTCGTGCGACACGAGCTTCGCCGCCGTCGCCTCGTCGCACAGACCACCCATCTGTTCGACCTTGTCGTCGACGCGTTCGCGGAACTCGTCCTCGTCGACGGGCAGGTCAAGTTCCGCGTAAATCTCAGATAGCGAAAGAGAGTCGTAGTCCTCGTCGGGCATACCCGCGGCTACGCGCGGCGCTGTCTTAGGTCTTAGGCTTCGTGGTCGAATTCCTCTACGCAGGAGATGATTAACTAGTTCTGTTTTTGTTCTTCAGCAAACTCAACATAGCTTTCGTATGTAGCTTCCCACAGTTGCTCACTAGTTTCGTCGGGTTCAAGTTCGTTAGTCAGTTCGACCTCTTTTTCAACGACCCAGCCAACGTCAGTATATAATGCTATTTGAGTGGTCATTTCCTCAGTTGACATAACTATGGCTGGCGTGATGTTTGTCGGCATTTCAGGATGTTCAAGCTCTCCGCGAAGATAAATAGGTCTGCAAAAAACGAATCCATCCGCTAATTTGTCAACTTCCGAATCAGTTATTGGTCTCTCTGGAAGTGAGTCAACCACACGGTGATTGGTGAAACAAACAGGACATTCTGCTACGTCCAAATAGTTTGTAGGATCATGATTTTCAATCTTCCTCTGCATCTCTTCTTCCCATGTCTGGAACGACTCTGATTCAAGAGCGCGCTTAGGTCGTTCCATCATCCACTCCCTAATCTGTTCCTGGCGTTCTTCT
This sequence comes from Halobacteriales archaeon, assembly GCA_046540135.1. Lineage (GTDB taxonomy): Archaea > Halobacteriota > Halobacteria > Halobacteriales > Halorutilaceae > Halorutilus. Next base: position 195 of record JBKHFQ010000196.1, on the reverse strand, counting down.
GAGATAGTATGTTCAAAAGCTCGTTCAGCTCGTTTCAAGAAAAAAGACTCCCAAGCACGAGGGATTGACTGAGGCAATCCGATTTCGCCTGTCATTCGGACCTGTGTATCTCCAAATCCCGATACTTGAGGGGGCTGGATGCAAGACACAAACGCGATGCGCGGGAACTTAAAGTAATAATGTGTACCCGTGCCT
>JBKHFQ010000195.1:0-2859 GCA_046540135.1 Halobacteriales archaeon | reverse complement strand
ACCGACGACCGTCTCCGCGAGGAGGGCAACCTGCGTTTCGACTACGCGCGCGGCTACACCGAAGCGTTCGTCGGAGGGCGCGTCGAACCTCTCAACCTCTCGTCGGAGAACATAGACGGACACGTGACGCAGTCGGGGACCGTCGTCCATCTCGGCGAGTTCGACGTTGACGCGATGACCGACCGTATCGAGAGGACGGACGGCTTCCGGAAGACGGGCGAGTACGAGGGGTACGTGGTCGCCGAGGGAACCGTCGAGGCGGGCGACAGTAACGTCACCTTCCCCGTGGCAGTGGGCGAAGACGCCGTCGTCGTCGGAGAGGGCTACGAGGCGCACATAGACGCGTACACCGGCGAGCGCGACACCCTCGGAGAGGTCGAGACGGAGTTCGGCGTTCTTTTCGACGAAATACCGCTCGAAGGGTACGCGACGGTCGCCGGACAGTACGGCGTGCCGACGGGAACGAGTAGCACGGTCGGGGAGTACGTCACCGTCTCCGGCGTGGCGCACGAGACACCGACGGGCGGCGATACGACATGGGTGTACATCTTCGAGGACGCCGACGACGTAACCCCAAAGCGCGCAGGGATACTGGCGAGTTCGGTTCAGAGCGGCGTCGGAGAGGTAAACGACACGGAGACCGACGGACGCGTCGTCCGTATCGAAGGCGAACTGCCGCGTCCGGAGTCCGAGTAGCTTTTACGCCCCGCGGCATACGTCAACTCATTCTCGACTCCGAGAAGCATTCGGAGAGGCTAGGACAGATAAAGAGAGGCGACCGCAAAGTATCCGACACCGAGCATATGACGCATGTCTTCGACTAACGGCTACCAACAGGTTTAATCGGTCGTCGCGCATCGGTTGAGGATGACGACCGTACCCCTAAATGAACTACCAAGCCGCAATCGACTGGGTCGACAACCGTATCACGGAGTCGCCCGGCAAAGTGATACTCGCCTTCCTCCTCGTCACAGCGGTCTTCTTCACGGGGTTGGGTAGCATAGAGAGCGAATCGGGTCAAGATCAGTTCATCGAGGACCTGCCCTCGTTCGAGGCTTTCGAGGACATACAGCGCAACTTCAACGAAAGCTTCTCGGAGAGCGACCTGTCGACGACGGTAATCGTCGACTCGCAGAACGCCCTCTCCAAACAGGGTCTTTTGAGGACGTTGCGCGGTCAGGAGAGGCTGGAGGAGTACGACCCGCTTATAGTAATCTCGTCGGATAGCCCCGCGGAGACGGTGGCGCGCGAACTCGAACCGAACGCGTCGAGCGTTTCGGATATGATACTCGCGGTCGAGTCGGCGACACCGGGCGAGATAGACAGGGCAGTCCGTTCCGCCGCCGACGGACCCGTTGGATTAGGGGGCGTGAGCGATGACTTCAACGCCCGCGCCGCGTCGGCTACCGCTGTGGAGATGTCGATAACCCACGAGGGACCCGAGGAGCCGAACGACAGGGAGGAGAAGATACGCCGGGTCCTATCGAGCGTCGACGGTAAGTTCCGCGTCCTCGGCGACGCGCCCGACACGAACACCACGTCGCTCCTCATAGTGATGCCCGGCGCGCTGTTCTTCATAACTCTTTTCCTGATAGTCGCATACCGCGACCTAATCGACCTACTAATCGGTCTTGTCTCCATAATCATGGCGCTCATATGGACCTTCGGCTTCCTCGGTCTCGCGGGGATACCTTTCAGCGTCCTCATAGTCGCGGTGCCGCCTCTGCTCATAGCCGTCGGCATCGACTTTGGCATACACTCGGTCAACAGGTACAGGGAGGAGACGGTCAAGGGGAAGGGTATCGTCGAATCGATGAAGATAACCACCGACCAGCTTCTCGTCGCGTTCTTCATCGTCACGGGAACCTCTACCATAGGATTCCTGTCGAACCTCGTGAGCGCGTTCCCACCGATACGTGACTTCGGTCTCGCCGCCGCTGTGGGTATCTCGTTTACCTTCCTCATATTCGGCGTCTTCCTACCTGCGGCGAAGGTCTACGTCGACAGGTCGCGCGAATCCCTCCCCATACCGCAGATGGGAAGCACGCCGCTCGGCTCCGACGAGTCGCCGCTCGGTAAGGCGCTAAGCGTCGGCGTGGTCGCGGCGGACAAGGCTCCGGTCGCTCTTCTCGTGGTCATGGTCGCCTCAACGGGCGCGGTCGGCGTGTACGCAAGCGGCGTCGACACGGGGTTCGAATCCGACGACTTCCTTCCTGCGGAGGAGACTCCGGACTACCTCCAGAACCTACCCGAACCGTTCCGTCCGCCCGCCGAATACCAGTATGTCAAGAACGACAACTTCCGCGACAGGAAGTTTGACCAGACGGACGAGGTTCTGATGTACGTTCAAGGACCGATGGAGAGGAACGGCGCTCTCGATCAGATAGGTCGCGTCGGTAAAACGACGCCGCCGACCTTCGAGCGCGAGAACGGACGCATCGACGACAGTAGCGTCATCGGTGTCATCGACTCGGTGGCTGAGCGCGACCCACGTTTCGCCGAACTCGTAGAGAGGAACGACGGTAACGGAGACGGTATACCCGAAAACAACCTAGACGAGGTGTATGACTCCCTCGACAACACGCCTTCAAGCGGCGTGAGTAACTTCATCAGCGAGGACAGGGACAGCGCACGCGTCGTCTACTCGGTCGATAGCGACGCCTCGGACACGGCTGTTACGGAGGATGCGTACAGACTCGCCGACAGGTACAGGTACGACGCTCAGCCGACTGGGTTCGCGGTCATCTTCCAAGAGGCTACTGACCTGATATTCACGACGATAGTAGAGAGCCTCGTTCTGACACTAGTCGGTGCGGCGCTGTTCCTTATAGCCGTCTACTGGGTTCTCAAAGGCGAGCC
>JBKHFQ010000194.1:0-2864 GCA_046540135.1 Halobacteriales archaeon | reverse complement strand
ACCGGCGAGGAGATAGAGATGCAGGACCTCGGCGGTGCGTCCGTCCACGCCGAACACTCCGGAAGCGCCGACCTCGTTGCGCGCGACGAGCGACACGCGCGCCGTCTCGTCTCGCAACTCATGGAGTACCTGCCCGACAAGGCGGGCGAGAAGCCGCCGCGTTCCGAGCCACGCGACCCCGTCAAGTCGCCGAAAGGCATCGACGCCACGATACCGCAGGAGCCGAACAAGGCGTACGACGTGAAGGACCTCATAGACCGCGTCGTCGACAAGGGTTCGTTCTTCGAGCTAAAGGAGGGGTACGGAAAGGAAATCGTCACGGCGTTCGCGCGTATCGACGGACGCCCCGTCGGTATCGTCGCAAACCAGCCCGACGAGCGTTCGGGCGCTATCTTCCCCGATTCGGCGGAAAAGGCGGCGGAGTTCATCTGGACGTGTGACGCCTACGAAATCCCCCTACTGTACCTCTGCGACACGCCGGGCTTCATGGCGGGTTCAGGGGTTGAGAAGGACGCCATACTCGAAAAGGGCAAGAAGTTCATCTACGCCACATCGTCGGCGACGGTGCCCAAGCTCTCTGTCGTCGTGCGCAAGGCGTACGGCGCGGGCATCTACGCTATGAGCGGTCCGGCGTACGACCCCGAGTCGACACTCGCGCTTCCGAGCGGCGAAATCGCAATCATGGGACCGGAGGCGGCGATAAACGCCGTCTACGCGCGTAAGCTCGAAGCCATCGAGGACGAGGAGGAGCGCGCCGCCAAGGAGCAAGAGCTACGCGAGGAGTACCGTGAGGATATCGACGTCCACCGCATGGCTTCCGAGGTTGTCATCGACGAAATCGTGCCGCCGAGCGAGCTACGCGACGAACTCGCGCAGAGGTACGACTTCTACGAGGACGTAGAGAAGGAGCTACCCGACAAGAAACACGGAACTATTCTCTGAGACCCGCGGCGCGCGCACGCTCCATGACGGTCCGCGCCTGCTCCACGAGAGGCGCGTCGACCATCTCGCCGTCGACCTCGAAGACGCCCTTTCCGGCTTCGTCCGCCTCGCGTTTCGCCTCCAGTACCCGCTCCGCCCATTCGACGCGTTCGGGTTCGGGTGTGAATGCGTCGTTGATGACAGCAACCTGTGCGGGATGGATGGCAAGTTTACCGTCGTATCCCCATCCCATTCCGCGTTCGGTGTCGTCGCGCAGACCTTCCTCGTCGCGGAAGTCGGTCCAGAGCGTGTCTACCGCGTCTACACCCGCCGCTGTCGCCGCCGCGACGATCTTCTGGCGCGCGTAGACGACCTCGTCTCCCTTGTCCGTCCGCGTCGCTCCGAGGTCGGCGGCGAGGTCCTCCGCACCGAAGACGACGGCGGAGACGCGTGGGGCGTCGGCTATCTCCGCGGCGTTGACGACGCCTGCGGCGGATTCGATAATAGGCACGAGTCCCGCGTCACTCCCGTGTTTGTCGAGCGCCCCTGCGACGGCTTCGACGTTGCCGGCGTATCCCGCCTTCGGAACGACGAAGCATGACGGTTCGCCGGTCAGCGCGTCAAGGTCGTCGCGTCCGTCGGTCTCGTTGCCCACACCGTCGTCGAACGGGTTGAGGCGCACCCATATCTCAGGTGCGTCGCCGGGAACGTGGCCGAGTGCGTCATCGACAGCGTCGCGTGCCGATTCCTTCTCGTCGGGCGCGACGGCGTCTTCGAGGTCGAATACGACGACATCGGCGTCGCCTTCGAGCGCCTTACGCATCATTTCGGGCTCATCGCCGGGCGTGAAGAGCACCGACCGTCTCGCACCTTCGTCGCGTGTCATGGTCGGCGTAGACGCCGTACGGTAAGAAATTATACGGTCGAGTCCGACGTTCGCCCATGACCGGAAAGTACTACGGTGAGTTCGAGGTGGGAGAGACGGTCGAACACGACCGACGGCGTACGGTAAGCGAGTCGGACAACCAGCGTTTCTGCGACCTGACGATGAACCAACAGCCGCTCCATCTTGACGCCGAGTTCGCCGCCGACACCGACTTCGGCGAGCGCCTCGTCAACGGTCTTCTCACGATGTCGCTCGGAGTCTCAATGACCATACCCGAAACGACCGACGGTACCATCGTCGCAAACCTCGGCTACGACAACGTCGAACACCCTGAACCAGTCTTCCACGGCGACACGTTACGCGCCCGCACCACAGTCACCGACAAGCGCGAGACGAGCGACGGCGAACGCGGCGTCGTGGATATGCACGTCGAGGTTCTGAACCAGGACGACACCGTCGTATGTGAGTTCGACAGGACTGTGCTGTCGTTGAAGGAGGAGAACGCGGAGTAGCTACCAGTTGAACTTGACGCCGAGACCACGTTTTTCGGCGAGTTCCTTGGTACGGTCCTCCTTCTGTCTCCTGCTCATGTGAGTATCCAGGAAGTAGCCGTCCGCTATTTCTCTGCAACCTCTCATCTCCTCACCTTCGGCATCTTCCGGGCAATCGTTCAGAACGGCTTTCTTTTTCCCCGGCACGTGCGGTAGAGATATCTCGTCCAAGATGTCGTGCTCGTCTATCAGATAACCGACAGCCTTAGCCATCGCATCAGCCTGTGTATCTCCTCCGAACGAAGCGATACTGTTCCCGTCCTCGGTGAAGAGTATGTCCGGCGTATCATCTTCGACCGTCGGCCCCTTTCTGTCGTCTCCGTTCGGTTCCTCTGTTTCCATCCCGCTGTTCTCCAACCCCTCCACCACGCGGTCTACGAACTCCTTCGCCTCCGTCTCGGCGACCGATGCGACCAACTCCCCGACGCGTTCGGTTACCGCGCCGGTCACTTCGTCGGCTATCTCGTCCTTGTCGTTGCGTAACGTTGAGACGGCACGTTCGCGCT
>JBKHFQ010000193.1:0-2866 GCA_046540135.1 Halobacteriales archaeon | reverse complement strand
CGCTCACGCCGTGTTCGTCGTACCAGTCCTCGCGCGCCGAACCGTCGAAGACGCGCCCGTCAACACCGAGCTCGTCAAGCATCGACCGCATCTCGTCCGTCTCGCAGAAGTCCTCGGTGACCAGTACGAACTCCAATCTGTCGGTGTCGAATCCGTGTTCGCGTGCGTTCTCGACGTAGTCGCGGACGCAGTCGTACTCACGTATCGTGGGAACGATGACGCAGATGTCTTTGCGTGTCATGCGACGATGTTTTAGGACAACCTAAATGTAACTATCGTTTTCCGATGAGTTCGCGCGCCGCACGACGCACGCTCCCATCGCTGTCGAGCGCCGGTTCCCAACCCGTCGCGCACAGACGCCCCACGTCGAGACGCATACGCGGCACGTCACCCTTCCATCCGCGCTCACCGCCCGTGTACTCGAAATCGGGTTCGGCGTCCAGTACATCGCTCACAACCTCGGCGATACGCGTGACCGAGACCGTGTCGCGTGTGCCTATGTTATAGAATGTTTCGTCGCATGCGTCGCACTCGACGACGTGTACCATCGCGTCGACGCAGTCCGTGACGTGCGTGTACGACTTGCGTTGTCTACCGTCGCCTAGTATTTCGAGCGTCGCTGGGTCGTTGTTCAACTTGCGCACGAAGTCGGGGATGACACCGTGCCCGCGTCCGCCGACGACGTTGGCGAACCTGTAGACGTACGTCTCCATGCCGAACGTACCTTCGTACGCGGTACAGAGACCCTCGCCCGCTAACTTCGACGCGCCGTAGAGCGAGATGGGTTCAAGCGGTCCGTAGGTTTCGGGCGTCGGCGTTGGCGCCTCGCCGTAGACGGTCGAAGAAGACGCGAATGCGAACGTCTCCACGCCTGCGTCGCGTGCCACGTCAAGGACGACGTTGGTCGCCTCGGCGTTCTGTTCCATATGGACGCGCGTTTCGTCGGCACCCGAACGCACGTCGGGGTTCGCGGCGAGATGGAAGACGACGTCCGCCCCGTCGAAGGCTTCGCGTACCGCGTCCTCGTCGAGAATATCGGCGACGTACAACGACGCTCCGTCCGGAACGTAGTCGCGCTTCCCGGCGCTCAGGTTATCCACCACGCGCACCTCGTTGTCGCCGACGAGCGCCTCTGCGAGACGACCGCCGAGGAATCCCGCGCCGCCCGTGACGGCGACCGTCTTGTTGCGCAGTTCCATACACGACGCCGACGTTCCGGGAGTATGAAGCTTCTTGTTTAGGCTCGCCTAAATACTACTCGTCGTCGTCCGCGTCGACGATTCCGTACTCCCCCCACCGCTCGTCAACGCGCTCCTGCACCTCGTCGTCCATCTCGATTTCGTCGGGCCAGTCGCGCTCGAAACCCTCGCCCTCCCACGGACGCGTCGCGTCGATGCCCATCTTGCCGCCGTGCGCCTTCCTCGGTGCGGCGTGTTCGAGATGGTCGAGGGGTGCGCGCTCGATTATCTCTACATCGCGTGCGGCGTCCATACGCGAAGTCACCGCCCAGAGTACCTCTGCCTCGTCGTGTACGTCAACATCCTTGTCGACAACGACGACGGTCTTGGTGAGCGACAGCATCCCCTGCGACATCATGCCCATCATCACCTTACGCGCGTGTCCCGGATACCCCTTGTCGATGCTGACGACGAGGAGGTTGTGGAAGACGCCCTCGACGGGGAGGTTCATGTCGACGACCTCGTCGAACTGCGTCCGTATGAGAGGCAGGAAGATGCGCTCGGTTGCCTTTCCGAGGTACGCGTCCTCCTGCGGCGGCTTTCCGACGATGGTGGTGTGGTACACCGGTTCCTCCCGCCGCGTGATACAGTCGACCTCGAAGACGGGGAACTCCTCGACCGGCGTGTAGTACCCCGTGTGGTCGCCGAACGGTCCTTCGGGGCGTTTCTCCGGAAGGACGCGTCCTTCGAGCACAATCTCGGCGTTCGCGGGGACGCGCAGGTCGACGGTTTCCGCCTCGACGAGCGGCACGCCCTTGTCGCGCAGGAACCCCGCGAGCAGGAACTCGTCTATATCGAACGGAAGCGGCGCGGTTCCGGAGTAGACCGTCGCGGGGTCCGCGCCTATTGCGACCGCGACCTCCATACCCTCCTCGTCGCCGTCGCGGTACTGTTTCGCTCCGTGCTTGTGCATCTGCCAGTGCATGCCGGTATGCGTCTCGTCGAAGACCTGCATACGGTACACGCCGACGTTGCGTTTCCCTTCGGGACCTTTGCTGATGACGAGAGGTAGCGTGATGAAACGCCCGCCGTCCGAGGGCCAGCACTTCAGTATCGGGTAGTCGCTCAGGTCCGGGTCGTGGTCAACGACCTTCTTACACGCCGCCTTACGCGCCTTCGTCTTTGTCGGCGGATAGTTACGGAACTCGCGGAGGAGGTCGATTCCTTCCTTCACGTCGCCCCAGTTCTTGATTGCGCCGACGACGCCGCCTACGTCGGGCGGTCGGAAGCTAAGAATCTCCTCTATACGCTCCGCGATTTCGTCGAGTTCGTCGACCTCAAGCGCGAGACGGATACGCTCCTCCGAACCCATCGAGTTGATGAGTACGGGAAAGTCGCTTCCCTCGACGTTCTCGAAAAGGAGCGCCTTGTTGTGCTCGCGCTCGCGCCGTGAGACGCGGTCCGTAATCTCGGCTATTTCGAGGACGGGGTCGACCTCTTTCTGGACGCGCACGAGTTCGTCCTTGTCGTCGAGCGTCTCGATAAAGTCGCGGAGGTCGTCGTAAGCCATGCTCAAGATGCGGACGCGCGCCGGTTAACTCTTGTTTCCTGACTCAACGTCGCCGTATGTACGCCCCTCGTCGTCCCCCAACTCCTCGCCGCGCTCGTGACGCGTCGCGTAGTACTTT
>JBKHFQ010000192.1:0-2874 GCA_046540135.1 Halobacteriales archaeon | reverse complement strand
TCGGAGCCGTGCGCGGGTTCGGTGACACCCCAGCATCCTTGGTGATCGAGTTCGCCGCTCAGGTACGGTTCGACGTACGCCTCGCGCAGGTCGTCGTCGAAGGCGAGCGTCGCGAACAGCGGCGGCATTATATCGACTGCGAACCCCATCGCGAGACCCGACGAACCCCAGCCGAACCCCTCCATGACGGTGTGGAACTCGCGCCCGCTCATTCCGTCGCCGCCGAACTCCTCGGGGAGGAAGGCGCTACGCGGTACGACCTCGTGCATCGATTCGAGCGCGTCGGCGTAGACACCCTCGTCGTGGTCGAGTTCGCGTATCTCGTCGTGTGACATCCGGTCGATTTCGCGCCCAGCCGGACGGACGACATCGCGCGCTACCTCGTGGACGGCGTCGCGTAGCTCCGACTCGTAACCCTTGTAGTCGCTGTCTATCTCTAAAGCTCCCATTCCTTCTGCACCTCCGTTACGCCGAGTTCCATCGAGAACTTGGAGTACGCGCCCATGAGAACGGAGTCGGGCTGAAGCTTGTGTATCGGGTCCTGCGCCGACCGCGACTCGTACGCGACCGACGCGGGACCGTTCCACATCTTGCGCCCCTCTTCGTCCTCCTCGAACTCGAAGTCGGCGTACCACTCGACGAGCTGTGTCAGACCGTCGCCGCCCTCTATGGGCGGCAGGTGGCGTACCGAAAGAAGCGGCGTCGGCGACGGCAGGAGCGCGTCGACCATGCTACCCGTCGCGCGCTGTTCGGGCGTCGCCGTGAGCGACAGCAGGCGCTTGCCCGTCGGGCGCTCCATCGTCGCCTCGTAGACGCTCCCCTCGCGGTCGAACGCTATGTCCGCTATCTTCTTGGGCGCACCCGCGAGTTCGCGCCCCGCCGCCATCGCGGCGTCGTTGGTGACGTAGATGTACGGTATGTAGTACGCCATATCGCCGTTTGTGTCCTCAACCTGCAGGAGAGCGATAAACTCGTTGTACTCGCCGACGGTCGAGAACGGGTACCGCGCGACGAGAACGCCGCCCTGCATCGGGTCGGAGAACGGTTCGACGCCTTCGGGGAGAAGGGCGCGGGCGTTCTCCGAAGCCTCGTCGCCGAGCGTGAAGAACGCGGCGAGGGCGTCGCAGTCGTCGTACTCTATGGCGTACTCCGTACCGGGTGTCGAGGGTGAGAACGACGCGCCGTACAGCGATGAGTCGAACGGCGGCGCGAAGCCCTCTTCGTCTCCTTGTAGGACCATGGGACGTGTTGGCACGCCCACAACAAAAACGTTAGGACTGTTGTTATAAGGCTAACAACTCGTTGAGATGTTCGTCAGGGCTGTATACGCGGTCATACTGAGACACGCCCATTCGTCCGGTTTGACGGTAGTTTTTTATCCGAGCAGTCGGATTAGGGATAGTAGTGTATCATCTTTGGTCGGAGGCTTTCTCCTATCTTACCGAGGTGCCGCTACCGGTTCCGTTCGATGTCTTCGTCGTTCTAGCCGTCATCGGGGTCACCCTCGTCCTTTTTGTCCGACAGCCGGTTCCGATTGACGCGACCGCCGTCGGGCTTATGGTAGCGCTGGTACTTCTAGGTCCTTGGACGGGCGTCTCACCGGAGGAAGGGATATCGGGCTTCTCCAACCCGGCGACTGTTACGGTTCTGGCTATGTTCATCCTGAGCGAGGGGGTTCGCCAGACGGGGGTCATACAGATACTAACACGGAAGATGGAGACGTTCGCAGGTACGAGCGAGACGCGACAGCTTCTGGCTACCGTCGGGCTATCGGGACCAGCGGCGGGCTTCGTCAACAACACGCCGATAGTCGCGGTTCTGATTCCGGCGGTGACGAATCTCGCTAAGAAGACAGGTACGTCCCCCTCAAAGCTGCTTATACCGCTGTCCTTTGCGTCGATGCTCGGCGGAACCCTTACCGTCATAGGAACTTCGACCAATCTGCTCGCCAGCGATGTCTGGGCTCAGGTCGGTGGTCCCGGTGCCCAGCCATTCTCCCTCTTTGAGTTTACCCGGCTGGGCGTCGTGGTCCTGACCGTCGGGACCGTCTACCTCCTTACGGTCGGTCGGTACCTCACCCCTGCACGGATACGACCCTCCGAGTCATCGACAGCGGCGTTCGGAATGTCGGACTACCTTACAGATGTCGTCGTCCTTGGGGAGTCATCTCTGGTAGGGTCACAGGTTCGAGAGATGCAGAACAAGGACCTCGACCTAGATGTCTTCCAGCTCGTCCGTGATGGTCGGACGGTCGTTCGCGGTCTATCAAGGGAGAGAATACAAGCCGGTGACATCCTGTCCGTGAGAGCCGACCAAGAAGCCATCAAACAGGTCATCGAAGACAAAAACCTCGCCCTCCTCCCTGAGATACTCGATGCAGACGAAGACGGACCCGTCCCCGACGAACTCGTTACAGGGTTGGGCGACCGCAGACAACAGGAGGGTGAGGAGACGGAGAGCGAAGATAACGAGAGGGGCGAAGTTCGAGAAAGAGAGCTTACGGAGGTCGTACTGCTTCCGAGCCGTTGGGAGAAAAAACGGACAGGGGTTGCGGAGTTCGAAAGGAAGCACGACGTGACCGTGTTAGCGGTTCGGCGCGGTGAAGAGGTCATACGAAAACGTCTGCGCGATGTTCGACTTCGTACGGGTGACGTTGCACTCGTTCAGACAAGCGAGGAAATACTGGAACGGCTTCGCGCCGACCGGAGCGTCGTCGTTTCGGGTGAGGGTGCATGGGAGTCTTTCGACCGGTCGAAGATACCGGTCGCGCTCGGTATACTGGTCGGCGTGGTGGGACTGGCGGCGTTGGAGTACCTGCCGATAGTCGTTAGTGCGCTTGCGGGTGTCTTCGCCATGTTCTTTACGGGTATCCTC
>JBKHFQ010000191.1:0-2875 GCA_046540135.1 Halobacteriales archaeon | reverse complement strand
CGAGGAAGTCGACTACGCCGGTCCGGGCGACAACGTCGGGTTCAACGTCCGCGGCGTCGGTAAGGACGACATCCGCCGCGGCGATGTCTGTGGACCCGCCTCCGACCCGCCGACGGTCGCCGAGTCGTTCCAGGCGCAGATAGTCGTGATGCAGCATCCGAGCGTCATCACGGCGGGCTACACGCCGGTCTTCCACGCCCACACGGCACAGGTCGCATGCACAGTCGAGAGCATCGACCAGAAGCTCGACCCGTCCAGCGGCGATGTCGAGGAGGAGGACCCCGACTACATACAGGCTGGCGACGCGGCGGTCGTCACGGTCCGTCCGCAGAAGCCGCTCTCCATCGAACCCGCGAGCGAGATTCCGCAGCTTGGGAGCTTCGCCATCCGCGACATGGGACAGACCATCGCGGCGGGTAAGGTACTCAGCGTCGACGAGCGATAATGCAGACGGCACGAGTACGTCTGTCCGGCACCAGCCCCGACGAGCTGGAGAACATCACGAGCCGCATCAAGGAGATAGCGGAGCGCACAGGGGTCAACTTCTCGGGACCCGTGCCGCTCCCGACGAAGAACCTCGAAATCCCGGTGCGGAAGTCGCCCGACGGAGAAGGCTCGGCGACGTGGGAACACTGGGAGCTACGCGTCCACAAGCGCCTCGTCGACCTTGACGCCGACGAGCGTACCCTGCGCCAGCTCATGCGCGTGCAGGTGCCAGAGGACGTTTCGATAGAGATAGAACTCGAAAACTGACGCGCGGAGCGTAAGACCGATTACGCATCACTACTAACACGAAACGAAGACGCGGGCCGGTAGATCAGTGGTAGATCGCTTCCTTCGCAAGGAAGAAGCCCGGGGTTCAAATCCCCGCCGGTCCATACCATCATCTCTCGTTCTTTCTACCCCTGTCTATTTCACCGCGCCCCGCGTATCGGTGGCATGACCGACGAAACCGTCACCGACGAGTATCCCGACAGCCCGTTCCGCACCACGGGTACCGACCACGTCACCGTCTGGGGGAGCAACGCCGAAAACGTCCTGTCGTTCTACCGCGACTTACTCGGCATGCGTCTCGTTCTTCGCCAGCCCAACCTTGACGACCCGTCGCAGACGCATCTGTTCCTCGATACAGGCGACGGCACCGTGCTGACGTTCTTCGTCAGCGATGGACGCGAGGCGCACGTCGGTCCTCAGCGCACCAACGTCGGCGGCGTCCACCACCTCGCTTTCTCTTTCGAACCCGAACGTTTCGCCGACGTTGCACACGCCCTCAAAGACGACGGGCGCGGCTACAACGTCTTCGACCGCGGAATCTTCCGGTCTTACTACACGCGCGACAACGACGGTCTGATGGTAGAGCTATCGACCGACCGTTACGGAATCCCGGACGAAAGACGCGCCGAGGTTCTCGCGGCGACGCAACGTATACGCGAGAACGCCGGCGCGGAGTACGCCGAGGAGAAGCATCTGGAGCAGGCTCTCGACGAACTCGGTATCGACGCCGAACCGGTCGACCTCCCCGACGTGCCGAGCGGTGTTGGCGACGTGTAGCGTCTCCTCAGAACAGGTACTCGGTGTCCGTGTCCGAAGCCACTCCCGCGAGCCTCTGCGCCGCCTCGGCGTACTCCATAAGACGGTTCATGTCGCCGTTGAGTTCGAGCTTCCCCGACATCACCAGCTGAATCGGGTCTTCGCCCTCCACGAGATTCTTCCAGTCGTCGTAGTCGCCGTACAGCACGAAGGCGGCGTCGCTAGCGTCGCGCTCTTCGAGCGTACGTACCTCCGTACACAGTCCGCGCTCCAGACCCACGTGAGCGTAGACGTGTCCTTCGTCCGTAACGAGTTCTTCGAGCTGTTCCATGAGCTCGTCGAGTCGTTCGGGTAGGGTGCGTCGGAGTGTGTCGGGAAGTTCGTCCGTCGCGTCTTTGAGCGCCGGGTCTTCGTCGAAGAACTCCTCCGTCTCGTTGAGCAAAGAGCGCAGGTCGTCGGGGAGTGCGTCGAGTGCCGTGTCAGGTATCTCGTCTGAGAGCGCGTGCACGGGAACGTCGCCGTAGCCCTCGACGACCGTCTCGCGCGCGGAGTCGTCGACGCCTTCCCACGCCTCGTCGGGTACGCGACGCAACGCGAGAAGGTCGTCCGGCAGGTCGGAGACGGCGTACTCGTCGAGCGGCATGTCGCGTATCTCGAAGACGAAGTCCCCGTTCCATCCGTCGCCCCAGTCGGACGCCGCCTCAGCGTACCCGTCGTCTTCGTTCACCGCCTCGCGGTACTCGTTCAGCCATCTCGTCGTCGGAAAGTAAGCCATACGCGACGTTGACGGCGTTCCGTAAAGCCGGTTGTGCCTGTCGCCCGCCTGTTATCCGTGGCTTCGGGCGCGTCCTGCCGACACGGATTTTCGCGTCGTCTTTGAGGGGTCTTAAACAGCCCCGTATCGTGGGAGAAACCGATTTCCCCGTCATAACGAATTATAGACCATGTCAGTCCCCGACGACATAGACCGTTACTTCGAGATGTCCGACGAAGAGCTGAAGGAGAACCTCCCGTCGCTTCTGGAGGACGTAGACGACGTAGGGGCACTCGTCGAACAGCGCGCCGAGGACGTGCCGCGTCTCCTGAGCCGTCTCGACGGCACGGACGTCGAGGAGTTCGCGAACGACGCGCCCGAGGTCGCGGAGAGGTTCCAGGACTTCCTCTGGGACGCGACGAGCGCACTCGTCGACCGCGACGAGGAGCTACAGCAGAACATCACGCAGAGCGCGACCGTCAACTTCGAGGCGGACGACTCGCCGATGGCGGGACACCTCAAGGTCGACTCCGACGCCGGGACTCTCGACGGAGGTTCGGGGCACGTCGACGGCGCGGACCTGAGCATCGT
>JBKHFQ010000190.1:0-2886 GCA_046540135.1 Halobacteriales archaeon | reverse complement strand
TTCGAGTGCGGCGTCGGGTTCGACAAGTACCTCGAAACGCTGTCCGTGCGACTCAAGACGCGCGGTTACTGCCTCGTCAAGGGATATCATCGTGGAGGGGTACGCGGGCGCGACGTAAAAAACGGGGCGCTACCGCTCACTCGACGAGTTCGCGGACCTCGTCGGCGGAGAGCTCGCGGAAGGTCTCGTCGCCGGTTTCGACGACCGCTACCTCGAAGGACTCAGGCGTGATATCGTCGTTCGACTCCTCAACGGCGTCGTACGCGAGTCCGACCGCCTCGTCGGTCGACAGGTCGTCCTCGTAGTTCGCCTCGAAGTTCTCGCGTATCTCGGCGCTGTTCTCTCCTATCGCCGTCGCGCGCCATTCGTAGAACGAACCGCTGGGGTCGGTCTCGAAGACGCGGGGTTCTCCGTCCTCGATTCCGCCGACGATGACCGAGACGCCGAACGGACGGACGCCGCCCTGTTGGGTGTACTTCTGCATCTCGTCGCAGAGGCGGCGGACGACGGTCTCGACGCCGATGGGTTCCTGGTACGACGCGCGGTTGACCTGCGCCTCGCGTCTCAGGATGTCGATTAGCTTCCGGGCGTCCGTGACGTGTCCCGCGCTTGCGGCGCCGATATGCTCGTCTATCTGGAATATCTTCTCGACGTTCTCCGCCTCCATGAGTTCGTTGGGGACGCGTTTGTACGCGCCGAGGACTACGCCGTCTTCAGCGCGCACACCGACGCTCGCCGTTCCGCGCTTTACCGCTTCGCGCGCGTACTCGACCTGATAGAGGCGTCCATCGGGACTGAATATCGTGATGGCGCGGTCGTACGCCTGTTGCTGTGAGTCCTGAATCATTCGTTACCGTAGTCGTGGTGCGTGCCACACATAAAGCCGTCGTCTGTCCGTACGTCGACGGCGTCGCCGCGTATCCAAGCGGGCGCTCCATCGACGGTTGTCTCGCGCGTCGTGTCCGTCTCGCTGTACCTGTCGCGCCCCGCGGCGAGCGTTCCCGAGACGCCCACGACGCGTAGACCGACAGTGTCGTCGTTCACCTCGTCGATACACGCCAGAGCGGCGCGGGTCTCTTCGACACGTTCGTGGTCGCAGCGCACGACGCCCGTTCCCAACGTCGCGTCGTCGCCTTCGTACTCGACGAGTTCGGCACGCGTCTCGGCGCTCGTGACGTCGCCGTAGAGGTTCTGCGCCTCGAACCAGAGCGCGCGGCGCAGGTCGTGTTCGCCGAACGAGGCGTCAGGTAACATCTCAACCTCGAAGAAGACGTACCGGTTACGCGGGCGTAGCGACTTGGGGAGCGTCATTCGACCACCTCGACGGGCGCGTCGTCGTCCGCAAGGAGTTCACGCGGTGTTTCCTCCACCCCTCGCTCAAACTCGTCGTCCTCGATACCGACGAGACATGCGACAGCGCGGAGTTCACGCGGCGCGCGGAGTTCGAGATGCGTCCGTGCGTCAGCCGAGACGACGAAAGGCGTACCGTACTTGCGGACGAGCTTGAGCGTCGCCCGCAGGTCGCGGATTGCGCGGACGCGTTCGCCGCCCGATGCACGCAGAACGGGCGCAAGAGACAGTTCGACGGCGACGCCCGCCTCCGCGGCTTCGCGCGCGAGAACGTGGTCGAACGACCGTCCCCGCCCACGGTTCGGGTGGGCGAGTAGGTCAGCGTCCGCGTCAACGGCGGCACGGTTCACCGTCTCGTCTCCGCCGTGTACGGCGACGAGCGCCGCACCCTCGCTCTCCGCGCGACGGACGCCTTCGTGCAGAGTCTCGACACCGTCGGCGCGCACCTCGACGCCTTCGTGGACGGTGACGGACGGGTCGTCGGGTACGTCGTACGACGGATAGTCGCCGCGAGCATCGAAGTGGTTACGCAGGACGACGGCGTCGTATCCCGCGCGCTCGGCGGTGTACGCCATACGCGCCGGTGTCGTCTGCGTCTCGGGCGCGGCGTGGACGAACTCAAACACGCGCCGAGTTCGTCGTCTGCGCGAAAAAGGCTACCGTCTCGGCTTCAGCACTCGGAGAAGCCGCAGTCGTTGCACTTGACGCAGCCCTCTGTGTAGACGAGCATCGAGCCGCAGTCGGGGCATTCGGGGTTACGTCCTTCGTCGATTATCTGCTGTACGTCGCCGCCGCCCGACGCCGCCGTCGTCGCGCCGCCGTCGCTTTCGGCTTGCGGCTTGTCGTCTTCTCTCTCTTCCTCGGTAAGCGGGAGACGCGACTGCTGAGGTGCCGTCTCGCCGTTCATGTACCGTGTCATCGCCTTTGCGATACCGTCGGGGACGCTGTGGACCTGTTCGCCGCGGTCGAACGTCACCTTGGGCGACCGTATGCCTTCCAACTGCTGTACGACCTGTTCGGCTGGAATTCCGGAGCGGAGACAGAGCGAACTGAGACGCGCTATCGCCTCCGTGAACGACGCCGTGTATCCGCCCGACTTTCCTATGCGCGCGAACACCTCGAAGACGCCTTCGTCGTCCTCGTTGATGGTGACGTACAGACCGCCGTAGCCCGTCTCGACCTTCTGCGTCGCGCCCGAAATCGTGTCGGGTCGCGGGCGCGGCGCGAACTCGTCTCCGCGTTTTGGTGGTTCGGCTGTGCCGTTGGTCGCCGTTCCGGTCGCCGCCTTCGTAGTGCTGTTAGTCTCCGCGTTCGCTTCCGCTGTGTCGGCGTCGGAGAGGTCGACGCCTTCGACACCGTCGGTGAGTTCGTCGACGGTGAGTTCTCCTTCGGCGAGCATCTCACGTACCTCCTCGACGGGGTCAACGTCGTCGGCGGAGTCCTTGTTGTCGGCGCGCGTCGTCAGAACCTGCTTCGACCGCGTGCCGTCGCGGTAGTAGGTGACGCCCTTCCCGCCGTTCTCGTAGATGTACTCGA
>JBKHFQ010000189.1:0-2935 GCA_046540135.1 Halobacteriales archaeon | reverse complement strand
GAAGAGAAAGAGGAGGAACTCAAGGAGGAGCGCGACGAACTACGTTACGAAATCGGAAACGTCCTCCACGACTCCGTACCCGCGGGCGAGGACGAGGAGGACAACGTCGAGGTCGCGCGGTGGGGCGAAAAGCCGGCGCAGTCGTTCGACGTGACGCCGCACGCCGACATCGTCGAGCAGCGCGACCTTGCCGATACGGAGAAGGCGTCCGAAATCGTCGGAAGCCGTTTCTTCTACCTCAAGAACGAACTCGTCGCGCTCAACCTTGCGCTCCAGCGTTTCGCAATCGACCGTCTCACCGAACGCGGATTCACGCCGATGCGGACGCCGCATGCGCTCGGACACGAGGCGATGGAGGCGGCGGCGGAACTCGATGACTTCGAGGAACAGCTTTACGGCGTCGAGGACGAAGACCTCTACCTTATCGCTACGTCCGAACAGACGCTCGCCTCGTACCACTACGACGAGATACTCGAACCCGCCTCGCTCCCGCGCAAGTACGCGGGCGTCTCGACGTGCTTCAGGCGCGAGGCTGGTTCGCATGGCAAGGACACCAAGGGCGTCTTCCGCGTCCACGAGTTCGAGAAGGTTGAGCAGTACGTCTTCTGCGAACCCGGCGAGTCGTGGGACATCTTCGGCGAACTCCGCGACAACTTTGAGTCTATCTTCCGCGACCTCGGTCTCCACTACCGCGTCGTCAACGTCTGCACCGGCGACATGAACGACAACGCGGCGAAGAAGTTCGACCTCGAAGCCTGGTTCCCCGCGCAGGACCGTTACCGCGAACTCGTCTCTTGCTCCAACTGCACCGACTATCAGGCGCGCAAACTCGGCGTCCGAGTCCGTGGCGAGGAGAACCGGACGGCGCACACGCTCAACTCGACGGCGCTCGCCACCCAGCGCGCAATCTGCGCCATACTCGAACAGAACCAGCGCGAGGACGGTACGGTTGAGGTGCCCGACGTTCTCGTTAATGAGGACTACGTCGATTTCGAGGTTATTGAGGGTCTGGACAGGTACGTTGAGGAAGATAACTGATGCCCCACAGTAATATCCTACGCTTAGATATACGCGCGGATCATACGAAACGGAAAGGTTTATGACCGTAGCCGAGGAACAAGAAGGTAAGGAGTTGACAATGACTGGTGAGTGTTTTTGCCACGGACGGTAAGGTAGAGGAGAAGATAGACGAGCTTCCTCCGAGCGCCAAGCTCGTCTTCAAGGTTCTCGAATACAACCGCCAGATGACCCAGAAGGAGATTGCTGAGGAGACTCGTCTCTCCGTGCGGACGGTGCGGTACGCCCTCAACCGTCTGACCGAGGAAGGCATCGTTGAACAGGTGCCGTGCCTGAGCGACGGAAGGCAGACGCTGTACGACCTCAACGACGACGCGGGCGAGGAGATTGAGGCGGACGCCGACGCAGAGACCGAGATAGCCGACTGAGGTCGCGCCCGGTTCTACGGTTTCTTTCCCGTAGCGGAGCTTTCGGTTATGTGACGCGCGGAAATGACAGAATCTATAACACATGTCACCAATACCACGAACATGGCTGACAAAGTCGTGGTACTCGGCTCGGGATACGCGGGTGCCGGTTCTGTAAAGAAGCTTCAGAGGACGCTTGATGACGCCGAACTCACGTGGGTCTCGGACGTTGACTACCATCTCGTTCTACACGAGTCGCACCGCGTGATACGCGACCCGGAGGTTAAGGAGAAGGTCACCGTACCGGTCGATACTATCGCCGACGACTCGACGGAGTTCGTCCAGGGGCGCGCCGTCGAGGTCGACCCCGATGAACAGGTCGTCGAACTCGAAGGCGGCGACACCGTAGACTACGACTACCTACTCATCTGCGTCGGAAGCCGAACGGCGTTCTTCGGCATACCCGGACTCGAAGAACACGCCCTCACGCTCAAGTCGCTCGACGACGCGCTGGAGATCCACGACGAGGTCGTCGCCGCGGCGGAGGAGGCGACCGAAGACGACCCCGCGCGTATCGTCGTCGGTGGCGCCGGACTCTCGGGCATACAGAGCTGTGGCGAGATTGCGGAGCTACGCGACGAGGACGACCTACCCGTCGAAATCTACCTCGTCGAAGGTCTCGACAACGTCTTCCCGCCGGGCGAACCCGGTCTGCAGAACCGTCTCGCAGAGATGCTGGAGGAGCGCGATATCGAGATACTCACGGGCGACTTCATCGGCGAAGTTGACGACGAGACGGCGTACATCGGGGAGAAGGAAGACGGCGAGGGCTACAAGACCGAACTCGACTACGACGTTCTCCTCTGGACCGGAGGCGTCACGGGACGCGATATCGACTTCGACGGTATCGACACCGACGACAGGAGCGGGCGCATACAGGCGGAGTCCGACTTCACGACGAACGAGGACGGCGTATTCGCAATCGGCGACACCGCCCTCGTTGAACAGGACGACGAACCCGCGCCACCGACCGCACAGGCGGCGTGGCAGGCGGCGGAGGTCGCAGGCGAGAACGTCAAACGCGCCATCGACGACCGTCCCCTCAAGCGGTGGAGGTACGATGACAAGGGGACGCTAATCTCGGTCGGCGAGAAGGCTGTCGCACACGATGTCAAGGTTCCTCCGGGGGTCAAGTTCCCCGTTAAGACGTTCGGCGGGACGCCCGGTAAGTTCCTCAAGAAGTTCGTCGCGGCGCGGTGGATAGCCGACATGTCGTCGTGGGGGCGCGCCAAGAAGGCGTGGGGAGACCTCTGACGGTTAAAAGACAAAGGTTTAGTGTGGGCGTTCCTATAGAAAGGACGCCCGATGCTACGGAGTTTTTCAGAAGAGAGGAACCATGAGTAAGTACAACGCCCTCGACCACGAGATGGTGCCGGAACACATCGTTCTCGACGAAGACGAGGTCGAGGAACTGACCGACAGGTACGACATAAAGAAGACTGACCTCCCCA
>JBKHFQ010000188.1:0-2940 GCA_046540135.1 Halobacteriales archaeon | reverse complement strand
TCAGAACGAAGTCGGCGACGTAGACCGGAACGTCGTCGCCGTTCGCGGGGTTGTTCGCCGTCAGTCCTGTGTCGACGCCGCGTTTCTCGCCCCCGGGTTCGCGGTCGGGGTCGACGCTCTCGACAAACTCCGCCACCTCGTCGTTCTCCTCCGCGATGTCGCGCGCGACCGGATGCTCGGGCGCGAGGGCGACGAACGTCGCGCCGTACAGCGTGTCTATACGCGTCGTGAAGCAGTCTACGTCGCCGTGCCCTTCCAAATCGAAAGGCACGGTCGCGCCTTCCTGTCTCCCTATCCAGTTCCTCTGCATCTCCTTGACGCTCTCGGGCCAGCCGTCGAGTTCCTCCAGACCGTCGAGGAGTTCGCCCGCGTAGTCTGTAATGGAGAGGTACCACTGGTCGAGCGCGCGCTCCTCGACGGGCGTTTCACAGCGCCAACAGGCGTCGTCCTCGACCTGTTCGTTCGCGAGAACCGTCTCACAGTCGGGACACCAGTTGACGTCGCCCTCCTTGTATTCGACCAGACCTTCGTCAGCGAAACGTTTGAACAGCCACTGGTTCCAGCGGTAGTAGTCGGGTTCGCACGTCGTGACCTCACGGTCCCAGTCGTAGCCGAACCCCATCGCCTCCATCTGGTCGCGCATCGTCTCGATGCAGTCGAAGGTCCAGTCGCGCGGGTTGGTATCGCGTTCGAGTGCGGCGTTCTCGGCGGGCAGACCAAACGAGTCCCAGCCCATCGGATGCAGAACTTCGTCGCCCTGCAGACGTTTGAACCGCGCGTAAGCGTCCGTGATTGTGTAGTTGCGGACGTGCCCCATGTGTAGCTTCCCTGACGGGTACGGGAACATCCCGAGGACGTACCTCTTGCTCCCTGCGTCGTCGTCGGCGGCGAAGACATCCTCATCGCGCCAGACGTTCTGCCACCGTTGCTCTACCTCTTCGTGGTCGTAGCTTTCGCTGTCTGTCATAGACTCACCTCGGAGAATGACGCCGGAGATGTGGCTCTACATCGAACCCAAAAAACGACCACTCCGGCGAGGTCTCATATTTGCGTTTTTCACACCGCCGCGCATAAAGCTTCGCATCAAATCTGTACCTGGGTAAAGCTTAACACGGTAGCGTCCTTATCGCGCCGCATGAACGACCTACTCGTCGACTCGTTCGGGCGCGAGACGACGGACATACGTATCTCGCTCACCGACCGGTGCAACTTCGACTGCTTCTACTGCCACAACGAGGGGCTGGGAGACACGCGCGGACCGTCGGAACCCGACGAGAACGAGATGTCGACGGAGAAGGTTCTACGCGTCGCGCGGACAGCGCACGACTACGGTATACGCAACTTCAAGCTCACGGGCGGCGAGCCGATGCTACGTGCCGACCTCGACGAGATTATCCGCGGCATTGCTTCCCTCGAAGGTACGGAGGTCAGTATGACGACCAACGGCACGTTCCTTCCGGGACGCGCGGGAGAACTCGCCGACGCAGGCTTGGAGCGCGTAAACGTCTCGATGGACGCCCTCGACTCGGACGACTTCCGCGAAATCACACGTGGTGGTATGGAACACGTCCTTGAAGGCGTCGGTGCGGCGGTTGAGGCGGGTCTGACGCCTCTGAAGCTAAACATGGTGATGGCGAAGCCTATGCGCCCGCACCTCCCCGACATGGTCGACCACGCCGCGAGCCACGACGGTCTGCGTCTCCAGATAATCGAGTACATGCCTGAACTCGTCGGCGACGCCGACATGCGCGTCGATATCGACGATATACACGGCTACCTCGACGAGCGTGCCGACAGCGTCGAGACGCGCGAGATGCACGCGCGCGACCGTTACATCGTCGACGGCACGGTCGTCGAAATCGTCGACCCCGTCGGAAACGAAGAGTTCTGCGCCAACTGCCACCGTATCCGTGTGACGCATGAAGGCAAACTCAAAGGCTGTCTCAACCGCAACGACGACCTCGTTTCGACCGACGGAGCGTCCGACGCCGAACTACGCGACGCCTTCGAGCGCGTCGTCGAAAACCGCGTTCCGTACTACGGCGAGTACATGGTGAAGAACGACGAGGGCGAATGGGTCAAGAACCCCGACTACGTCGAGACGGTTGAGACGAACGGCGACCACGAACTCCCCATGGTGGACAGCCCCGCGCCGTCTACGTCTTCGTCGGGCTAACTCCCGCCGCTTACGGGGGGGAAGACGGCTATCTCGTCCACGTCCTCCGCCGACGCGTCGGGTTTGACGGGTTCGCCGTCGGCAGTCAGGTTGAGATGCGGGCGGAGTTCGCCGTCTCTGTACAGGCGCTCCTCCAGCGACGGATGATGCGCGACGACGTTCTCAACCGCTTCGCCGACGGTCTCGCCTTCCGCCTCGACTTCGTCCTCACCGGCACGTTCGCGTATGTCGGCGAACAGGCGCACGCGTACCATGGTCGCCGTACGCCTCCAGCGTACTTGTAACCGTCGGCGTACGTCGCTAAGATTGATTACGGCGGGTGCGTTACGGGGACCATGAAAGCCGTCTCCGTCGTAGGACCCAGCGACTCAGGCAAGACATCCCTCGTCGAACGTCTCGTGCCCGCGCTCAACGAACGCGGCGACGTTGCCACGGTAAAGACGATACATCACGACATCCGCGTCGACGAGAAGGGCAAGGACACGTACAGGCACCGCGAGGCGGGCGCGGACCGCGTCGTCGGCGTGACGCCCGAACGGCGTTTCGATTTCTCGGCGGTCGACGACAAGAAAGCCGCTCTCGCCGACGCCCTCGATACCCTCGCCGACGAGGGCTACGACTACGCCGTCGTCGAAGGAGGGCGCGACACGGCGCTACCCAAGATAGCGACGGGCGGGACGGACGCCGACAACGTCGTGTTACGTGACGCCGGAGACTCCTCGAAGGAGGAACTCCTCGCGGTCGTGGAAGAAGCACCCCAGCGC
>JBKHFQ010000187.1:0-2950 GCA_046540135.1 Halobacteriales archaeon | reverse complement strand
TCGCCTATGTGGGTCTCGACTGTTTCGCCGTACGGGACATCCAGGTCCTCGGCGTCAAGGACGCCTTCCTGTAACTCGACGCGTTCGCCGCGGCGTCGGAGATACGTGTTGTCGTCGCCGACGAGAAGGACGTGTTCCATGGTCGGTCGTCGCGTCGGCGCAACAAACCGGTGGCGGTTCCGCCCAACGACGTTCGACGCGTTTTACCGTTACGGGCGCGTACGGCGTGTATGCAAGAGACGGTCGACGGACTGCTCCGGCGTGCGCCGAACGAAAACGTCGGTCTCGTCGCCGACGGAAAAGAGTACAGCGAGGAACTCTTCTACACGACATGCCACAAGACCGCCAACCTTCTCAACCACCTCGGAGCGCACGAGGGCGGACGCGTCGCCGTCTCACCCGTCGCCGCGCCCGAAAACGTCTTCGCGTTCCTCGGTGCGTGTCTCGTCGGCGCAGAGACGTGTTTCGTACGCGACGGCGGCGTCGACGCGGACGCACTCGTCTGTGACGGCGCACATCTCGACGGCTACGACGTACCCGCATCATGCCGCGTTCTCGCACACGGAAACGGCATCCCCACCGATGCGACGGGGTTCGACCGCGAAATCTGGGGCGAGAACCCCGTCTTTCCGCGCGACCTCGGAGCGAGCGAGGGGACGACGGTTCTGGACGGATACACTTCCGCGGAACTCGTCGAGGAAGCGCGTAGCGTCGTTGACGAACGTGACCTGTGGAACGGCGACGCGGTGTCCGTCGAAACGCTCGACTCCAACGCCGTCGAGGTAGTCGCGGCGCTCGTCGCGCGCGCCACCGTCGTTCTCGGTGACTCGGATTAAGGCTTCGAATCCCGCCACTGTCCCGTTTTGTTTTGCGTATATCTATCCGGACAAAACACTTACTAACCGGAAACGCATGAACTCATATGAAGATGCAAGAAACCCTCAGCAGTCTCGAAGACTTCGGAACCCGTTCACTGGTTACCCACATCATAATGGCGGTAGCAGCCGCAGGAGCGGTCTTCTCGGCGCTCACAGTCGAGGGAAACGTCGGAGACATACTCGTCGTCGGACTCATGGGGTTCGCGGCGGGTCTGTGGATATCCCAGTCGGTACACTCGCTCGGTAACTCGTACACGGACGACGACTACCAAGGGGTACTCATGTACCTGATGGAGAAGTTATGAGCGTACAGAAAGGTAGGTTCATGAGGAGTTTCGGTCTGATAGCCGCCGTGACCGCCGTGTTTCTTCTGACGGGTGCACAGCGTTTCGGCACCGGAGGTCAGTCCTTCCCGGCGCTGGTTGTGGGAGTCGGTGTGATATCCCTCGTAACCGCGATAACGAGCTTTTTGATATCGGCGAACGAATACCTGGACGAGGATGGAAGGGCTGACTGAGAACGAACCGCTCCGACGCGCGCTGATAATCGCGAGTGCCGCGGTTCTTTTCGTCTCCACCGTGATACTTGAACCCCAGACGACCGCAGACATGGCTATCGTGGCGGTGGCTACGGCGGGGTTGCTCGTCGGACTGTACCTTTCGCACCGCGCCGAGAACGCGGTGGCGGAGAAAGCGGAGCGCGAAGCCGAGATACTGTCGGTCGCACCCGACGTCGTCCACGAGGACGACGAACTACCGAGGAGGGAGCCGTTTGGTGGAGAGGACTGATGCACGCGGCTTCGCCGTCGATTTCAACCGGACGTACGACGAGAAGACGGAGCTGAAACGTCTGTGTTCGCACAGCTACTACGAAGGCGAGAGCGACGCGGAGTTCTTCCAGATAGGTCGGCGCGTCGCGGTGCCGAGAGGTATCGTTGAGGAAGGACGGTACAGGTACGTTTCGGACGGCGTCGTCGGCGCTCTGTGCGAGGGCGAGAAGAGCTTCGTCGTCGACCGACTCGCCGACAGCGACGAAGTTCCGACGGTAGAAACCGGAGGAGAGGACCTCGTCGCGGAGGCGCACAGATTCGTCGAAGACGCGGACACGGTTCTCGTGCCACGGAAAGAAGCGTGGAACGACGTAGTTTCTGGGTGGGAGGAAAAAGGCAGGCTCCGACTTGTCGGGGACGACGAGTACCTTGGCGACGGGGAGGACGGGTACTGGCTACGGAGACATGACGGAGAAGCGGCATTCGTGGTCAGCTCTCAGAAACTCGGTATCGTACAGAAGAAGGACGCCGACTGCGAGCCGCCACGTTTCAGCCACGACGGACACGGGGGCGTCAACGACGGCGGAGACATAGGCGTCTACTTCGGCAACTCCGGTGACGGTTACGTTGACATCGCCTACCGCGTCGTCGTCTCCGAGCCTATCGTCAAGGACGGCGGAGTCTGCCGTCTGCTCCTGTAGCTACCGGGTTTCCTTTATCTCTTCGAGCGCCTCGGGGTTCTCCATCGACGACAGGTCGCCGGGGTCCTCGCCTTGGTGCGCGGCGGAGACGGCGCGCCGGATTATCTTGCCCGACTGCGTCCTCGGAAGGTCGTCGACGAAAAGAATCTCGCGCGGACGGAACGGCTTGCCGTGTTCCTCACCGACGAGCGTACGGAGTTCGCCGCGTAGCTTGTCTCCTGTATCGGCGTCCTCCTCAGGGATGACGTAACATACGACCGCCGTGCCCGTCGTCTCGTCCGGCACGCCGACCGCCGCGGACTGGTTGACGTCGTCGTGGTCCATAAGGACGCTCTCTATCTCGGCGGGACCTACCTTGCGCCCCGCGACGTTGAGCGCGTCGTCGGCGCGTCCGAGGAGGAACCACATGCCGTCCTCATCCATCAGCGCCCAGTCGCCGTGGTCCCAGACGTCATCCCACGTCGACCAGTACTCTTCGAGATAACGCTCGTCTCCGCTCCAGAGCGACTTGGTCATAGACGGGCACGAGTCGCGCGCGACGAGATAGCCGCGCTCGTTCGTGTCCTTGATGCTCTCGCCGGAGTCGTCGACGATATCGATGT
>JBKHFQ010000186.1:0-2957 GCA_046540135.1 Halobacteriales archaeon | reverse complement strand
TGCCGGGTCATGGATTCCACAAAAACACCATCCATAATTAGTCTTTGGACGAACTGAAAGAGTTATCCCGCGCGCCCCCGCCTTACACATATGGAGAGCAGAACCGTCGAACCCGACGAGTTCGCACCCGACGAACACGGTCTCTCCGACGCGTTACGGAACGCCGTCGAGGAGGAAAGGGCGTTCCTCGCTGACCGCGACGTGAGTCTCGTGCGCATACGCGAGAACGACGACGGCAACGTTCAACAGGTCACGCTACAGGCGGACGACGAGATGTATAGGCTCTCGGAGGTGTCTCCGGGAAACGTCTCGCGCACCGTCTTCCGTAATCCGGCGCGTGACGACGCCGTTCCGTACCAAGAGGGCGACGGCGAGGACGCGACCGCGGACGAGGAAGACGGAGACTCGGAAGGGGCGGATACTGACGGGGACGAGGACGGTGGCACGGAGGACGACGCGGAGGCGTCGGAAGAGGACGCGTCTTAACGAGGCTGGTCTCAGACCCCGTCACGGTTTTCCGCGCCGCCCGCCTATCGATGCTATGGAAGAAGAACGCGTCCTGTACCGGCTCCAAGCCTGCCCGTTCTGTGAACGCGTCGTGCGCGTCCTTGACGAACACGGCGTCGACCACGAGTCGCGTTTCGTAGAGCCGTTGCACAGCGAACGCGATGCCGTCAAACGCGTCTCGGGTTCTCGTACTGTCCCCGTCCTTGTCGACCCGGAGACGGGCGCGACGCTGACCGAGAGCGCCAACATCGTCGAGTACGTCGAGACGTACTACGGCGACGGCGGCACGTCGGGGGACTGCTGAGATGGACCTCGGCTTTGAGGTAACGAAGCTACCGCCGGACGACGCTCCGGCGGAGGGCAACGAAGCGCCGGATTTCGTCCGCCCTCTCGTCAACGACGAGTACTGGGAGGATGCGGCGCTTTCGGATGTCGTCCCCGCTCTCGTCGTCTTCTACCCTATGAACGGCTCGTTCCCGGCGACGTACATCTGGCAGGAGGTCGAGGAACGTGGATGGGACGAAAGCGCGACGGTCGTCGGCGTAACGGCGTCGACGCCGTACTCGCACAAACGGTTCCTCGACGACCGCGAGGTTGACGCGCGTCTGTTCGCCGACCCGTCGAACGCAGTGGCGCGCGAATGGGGTATCGCGCACGAACTTGACGGCATGAACGGCGTCGAGGAGCCGCGCCCGGCTGTCTTCTACGTCGACGCCGACCGCCACATCGGATACGCGTGGGTGGCGGACGAGTACCCCGAGTTCCCGCCTTACGACGAGATAGACGATTACCTCGGCTGAGACGGGGCGCGCGACACGCGACGCCCTTTAGTCGCCCCGGAGCGTACTGAACGTATGGAGAAAGCCACGTTCGCTGGCGGCTGTTTCTGGTGTATCGAAGCGCCGTTCAAACGCGTCGAGGGCGTCGACTCCGTCACGTCGGGGTATATCGGAGGCGACACCGAGAACCCCACGTACGAGGAGGTCTGTTCGGGTACGACGGGACACGCCGAGGCGGTGCGCGTCGTCTACGACCCCGATGTGGTCACGTACCGCGAACTTCTGGAGGTGTTCTTCGCGCTCCACGACCCGACGACCCGCGACCGGCAGGGACCCGACATCGGTTCGCAGTACCGCTCCGCCGTCTTCTACCACGACGAAGAGCAACGCGAGGAGGTGGAGGCGTACATCGAGGAACTCGAAGGCGATGTCTACGACGGAATCGTTACTGAGGTTTCTCCCGCAGAGGAGTTCTACGAGGCAGAGGAGTACCATCAGGACTACTACGAAAAGAACCCCAACCAGCCCTACTGCTGCGCCCACATACCGCCCAAGCTCGAAAAGGTCCGTGAACGGTTCCCCGAGCTCGTCGACTGATCGCCGGGACGGCTACCGAAGCCTATACGTCGCGCCGGCGACACGACGGGGTATGTACGACACCGTACTCTTCCCGACCGACGGCGAACGTAGTAGCGAAGAAGCGGCGGCGGACGCCGTCGAACTCGCATCGCTCCATGACGCGACGTTACACGTCCTTCACGTCGTAGACGAGGCAACGGTTGAGGTGCTCGCCGAGGCGGGCGACATGTCACGCGACGAGGTTCAGGGTTCTCTTGAAGACGAGGGTAACACGGCGGTCGAAGCCGTCGCCGATGAGGCGCGCGATGCAGGTGTCGACGCCGAATCTGAGGTGGCGCACGGAAAGCCCGACGACGTAATCGTCGAACGCGCCGACGAACTCGACGCCGACGTAATCGTAATGGGTACGGAGGAACAGCCGAGCGAGTACCGCGACCTTCTGGGGAGCGTGACCGAGAGCGTGCTGAGGAAGACGATGGCGCGCGTGCTGGTGGTTAAGACGGAAGCCGAGATAGACGGGTAACCTTCCTTCATCTAAATTACCGTAGCTACCGCTCCTTGTCTAAAAAATGAAATAAAAAGCGGCGACGAACGACCGGTAAGAAAGCCATCAACAGAGACTTCTTCCTTTCCACCGGGACGAACCCTGCGTGTACTCGGAATGGGTCTCCTAGGCTTTCCACCAGCCACTCCTCTCGGAGCCATCTGTCCCGGGGGCTCGCGCACCCCAGTACCGGATGGAACGCAGGCGGGCTTAACTTCCGTGTTCGGGATGGGTACGGGTGTAACCCCGCCGCTATGGTCGCCTAAAGCCGGTCCGTGGGGGTCGAACCCACGAACGCGCCCGACGCGCAACCGGCGTTTGCGGATGAAGACGTAATGTAAGCGTGACTCAGTTAGTGCCTGGACCTACCAGAACCGAATAAGGATGGCTTGGCGTTTAGTAGACGCGGACTGAACTCGTCGTTGCCTTCGAGCTTACATCCCGTCTCTATCTAACTCGTCTTGTACGAGCCGCCTTAGTGGAGCCTCTTTTTCAGGTGGGTTTCCGGCTTAGATGCTTTCAGCCGTTAACCCGTGGCGCGTAGCTGC
>JBKHFQ010000185.1:0-2974 GCA_046540135.1 Halobacteriales archaeon | reverse complement strand
GGTCACAGCGCGCGTTGCGCACGAAGTAGCTACCCCAACTCGTCGATTATCTCGTCCGCCTTTTCGAACATCTCCTCAACGTCTATCTCTTCTCCGCCTATCTCCAACGTATCGGCTCCGTCTCTCCTCTCATCCTCCTCCCCTGTAGCGCCTTCCTCTTCTACGTCCTCCGAAACGGCGGCTTCCTTTACGACCGTCGCACCCCTCTCCTCACTAGGTGTCACGTCGTCGAGTTCGTTGAGGGACGCGTGGTCAACCGAGTGGAACGTCGCCTCCGTTATCCTGTCGCTGAGTTCGCGTGCGTCGTAGCCGTACTCGCCGTCGACGTAGAACTTCGACAGACCGCCGTTACGGAATATGAGCACGTCGTTACCGTAGACGACGTACCCCGTGAACCCCTCTTCCGACGCTGTTTCGAGCACCTCGTCGACATCCGTCGTGAACAGGCGTCCGTCAGGTTGGCGCGTCGGGACGACGACGGGTACCCTGCCCGCCTCGTCCTTGACCACCGACGGTATTTCGACACCGTCGAGCGAATCCGCGGCGCGCCGCATCTCCGCCGCCATCTTCTTCCGCGTCATCTCGTCCTCAACAGTCCGTACGTTTCCGAGTACCCCGAACATGGTGCGGTGTATCTCGTCGTCGGTGCGTGACACCACGATTTCGCGCGTCACGGCGGCATGTCCTGCGAATGCGGCGATAGTACCGCCGTAGACGAGGAAGGCGATAGCACCGAAGGTCGGTGAGTCGGCGAAACCGGTCCAGCCGGTTCCCGTGACGACAGCCCGCAAAACGAGAACTTCGGCGACTGCGAACCCTACGACATCCACGCTAAGGTAGTCGTCCTCGTCCCCGCCGACCGTGGCGTAGTCGTATACCACCGCTCCGAGAACGACCCCCGCGGCGACGACCGTGGCGCGCCAGTCAACCGGGACGCTCAGGAGGGACAGGACGACGTAGCCTAGCACGAGGAGGACGAATGCTACCCCGACGGCGTCGACCTTCTCGGAGACAGCCTTCTGCTGTTTGAGCTTTACCTCTGTGTCGGGATGTAGGTCAACGATGGATGAGTCGCTGTCGACGAGAAGAGCGTAGACGAAGCCGCCAGCGAGGAGGCCGCCCGCGAGAACCGGATGAACGTCGTCGGTCGACAGGAAGACGACCGCAGGGAACGCTACTAAGACGACGACTCCCTTAGCTCCGAGGACGCGGAACAGGCGTCGGAGGTAGGTCCGCTCCCTCTCCCTGCCAACGGCGAGTGCGTCCCCTGACATACCTGTCTAAACGGAACCGGCGCAACATAAACCTTGCCGCCGGTATAGGCGCGTTAAGTATTTACGCGGCGAAGTTAAAGAAACGCCGAGATGGATACAAAGAAAGCCGTAGCCGCCGTCGTACTCGTCGTACTCGTCGGTGCCGCGGTAGCCTTCTTCCTGTTTTTTAGTGAGCCGGCAGGTACCGACATCGGCGAACGCATGGAAGAGAGCTATTCTGAGATAGATGACTACGAGGGTACGATGAACGTTAACGTCGTGCAGACGACCGACCGCGAGCAGGTCGAGAACGAGACGGCGATACGACAGCAGGCTGAGGCGCTCGCAGCCGAAAACGAGTCGTTGAGCGTCGAGGAGGCGGAACAACGTATACGCGACAGCCTGCCTGAAAGCGGTGAGGTTGAGACGGTTAACCAGACGACGGTTGCGAACGTCTCTTTCGCCAAGCCCGACAGGTACAGGTACGACTACGTGCAACAACCGCCTGACCCGCGCATCGGTGCCGTGACGACCAACAACACGTTTGCCACCGTCTACCGGCGTGGCTACGAACCCGAACAGCGCCGCCTCGGACAGGGTGACGAATCCGTCGTAGGCATCCGTTTCGGTGACTTCGTTCCGACGGTTACCGACGACTACGAGATAGCACTCAACGAAACCGAGACCGACAACGAAGCGTACGTCCTCGACCTGACGCCGGTGTCGGAGTTCGAAGGTGCGCTCGACCGTATCGTCGTCGACCGTGAGACCAGCCTGCCGCTCCGTGTCGAACGTACCACGAGTGACTCGGATACGACGACCCGTACGGTTGTCGAGTACGACTATGCCTACGACGTCGGCGTTGACGACTCTGTCTTCGAGGTTGACGCCGACTCGGTCGACTACCCGGAGGTCGAGAACGACACGGAGGACGACAACGTCTCGCGCGTCCAGCGTATGCGTCAGAACATCTCCGAGACGGCACGCGAGGAGGGGCGCTGGGAGGTCGAGAACGTGTCGCGCGAAAGCTTCGACTTCGACACGGTCGACGAGGGCGAGGACTGGCTCAACGAGACGGTTCCGCGCGCAGACCTCGACACGCTCGATGGCTACGAGGTCGACTTCGTCCGCGGTAATACGGTCGACAACAACTCCAGCCTGACGGTCACCTACCGTAACTCGTCGAACACGTTCAGCGTCTACTACACCTCCGAGCGCGAGTCGCGTTTCGCCGACTGGCCCGGGGAGGAGAACGACATCTTCGAGATAGAGGAGGTAGAGGTTGGCGACAGGTCAGCGACACTCCACTACTACGATATAGAGAGCGGCTTCGGCAGAAGCTACGTCGGTTACGAATGTGACGACCTACTCGTAGAGGTCTACACGGACAACCTACCCAACGACGCGCTCGTCTCGGCGGCGAACTCCGTCGGATGTAGCTAACCGGTCGCTACCCACCGTCGGTTCTGTTCCAGATACGCCATTCGCCGTCCTGTGTCCGTAACTCCCACTCGGTGTCTTCGGTGTACTCGCCCTCGTTTGGACTACGCGGACGGACGCGCACGACGACGCGGACGGTTGCGCTCCCGTCGCCCTCGTCGACTACGTCGGTCTCTTCCACATCGACGCTGTCGACGTCGAGTTCGGCGTCCTCCGGAATCCGGCTAAGCTCAGCGTCGTCGTGCAGAAGGGAGTTCATCTCCTCAACGTCGCCTTCATCG
>JBKHFQ010000184.1:0-3025 GCA_046540135.1 Halobacteriales archaeon | reverse complement strand
GACTCTGTACTGTTTTGCTCGCGTTTCGTCTTACGCTCATTACAGTACATCAGAATACCCACGGACACTTATACTTTACTGTACGTCCAAGTATCTGTCATATTCCACCATAAAAACCCACCTATATGGGCTAAAGGTATAGGAATTTGGTGCTATTAGCCTAACTTTTGGATAAACGTATTTAGACACCCTATACACGACCGGTCGGATACTGTATCTGTTTTCTTAACGGTAGTTCATCGCTCCTTCCGACCCGCCCCTTGTGCGTCGTTTCTCCGCGTCTCGCGCGCGTCCCGGCAACCCTTGCTCACATGGAAAGGGCTTTTTAGCTTCGCGTACAACCGGAAACTAAACAGTGGTTAATATGCCAGAAGGAACGGTCAAGTTCTATCACGAAGACAAGAAGTACGGCTTCATAGAGATGCAGGACGACGACGACGATGTCTTCTTCCATATATCGCAGGTTCGCGGCGCGGTTATCGAGGAAGGCGAGAAGGTCAAGTTCCGGGTCGAGGAGGGTGAAGACGGTCCGCGCGCCGCGGATGTCGCGCGGCTGTCGTAGCGCGTTGGCTCGGACCCGTAACGGTCTTTAGACAGCCTCCCTTTTTTCGACCATGAGGATAACAGAAGGCGTCTATCCCGCGATAGTCACGCCTTTCGACGAGGACGGAGAGGTCGACTACGACGCTCTCGGTCACGTCATCGACCACGTTGAGGACGGCGGCGTTGACGGTATCGTGCCGTGCGGTTCGACAGGCGAGAGCGCGACGTTGACGCACGAGGAGCATAAGCGCGTCGTCGAGTACGCCGTCGAACGCTCCGACGCCGATACACGCGTCATCGCAGGGACGGGTTCGAACTCGACCCACGAGGCTCTTGAACTCACCGAGCATGCACACGAGGCGGGCGCGGACGGCGCTCTGCTCATCTCGCCGTACTACAATATCCCCAACGACGCGGGACTTGTCGAGCACTACGAGACGGTAGCGGACGCCGTCGACCTGCCCCTGCTCGTCTACAACGTCCCCGGAAGGACCGGACAGAACGTCCCCGACGACGTTATCGTTGAACTCGCGCGCCACGACAACATCGTCGGCGTCAAGGAGGCGAGCGGCGACATCAACAAGATTAGCAGGCTGTGCGCCCGCACCCGTGACCTCGACTTCGATGTCGTTTCGGGCGACGACTCTATGACACTCCCGCTTCTGAGCGTCGGCGGCACGGGTGTCATCAGCGTCACCGCCAACCTGTTCCCCGCTGACATGGTCGAACTCGTCGAGGCGGCACGCGACGGTGATTACGAGACGGCACGCCGACTACACGCCGAACTTATGCCGGTCTTCGACGCGATGTTCGTCGAGTCGAACCCTGTGCCGGTCAAGATAGCCGCCGAGGAACTCGGTCTGTGTTCGTCCGAACTCCGTCTCCCGCTCTCCGACGACGTTCCCGACTCGAGCGTCGATGAGGTGCTCGCCGTCGTACGGGGGTACGACGGGTGACGCGCGTCGCGGTTGTCGGCGCGACGGGACGGACGGGCGCGCTCGTCGCGGAGGTCGCGCGTGAGGACGAGCGGTACGGGTACGTCGGCGGCGTTGCGAGCGAACCGCGCGACGAGACCGATATCGTCGGACCCGACGACGCTCCCGCTCTGTTCGGGAAGGCGGACGTTGTCGTCGACTTCTCCGCACCTGAGGCGACCGTGCTCGCCGCACGGACGGCACGCGAGACGGACACGCCGCTCGTGACAGGCACGACGGCGCTCGACGAGGTTGCGGAGGACGAGCTCGCCCAGACCGCTGAGAACGTCGCCGTCGTCCGTTCGAGCAACTTTGCGCGCGGCGTCAACGTCTTCTGGAACCTCGTCGAACGTGCCGCCTCTCTCCTGCCGGGCGCTGACTTCGAGGTGACGGAGACGCATCACCGCGGAAAGCGTGACGCTCCGTCGGGGACGGCGCTAACGACCGTCGAACGCATAGAGAAAGCCGTCGGCGAACGCGAACACGCCCACGGACGCGAGGGCGAAGCGCCCCGCGGCGACGAGATAGGCGTACATGCGCGCCGCGCGGGTGACGTCGTCGGCGAACACGAGGTTCTCGTAGCAGAAGGGGACGAGTCGTTGACGGTCACACACCGCGCGAGCGAC
Organism: Halobacteriales archaeon; assembly: GCA_046540135.1. GTDB lineage: Archaea > Halobacteriota > Halobacteria > Halobacteriales > Halorutilaceae > Halorutilus. The sequence goes on along the minus strand of JBKHFQ010000184.1, from coordinate 882 downwards.
AGACGTGCGTTCGCGGAGGGTGCGCTTGACGCCGCGGAGTTCGCTCTTGACGCCGAACCGGGAAAGTACGGAATGGACGACGTGCTTGACCTGTAGCGACGTATACTACTTTCCTACAACGTCTGTCCTTCGTAGACGAGTTCGGCGTCGCCGCTCAGATACGCGACGCCGTCCTTGAACTCTACAACGAGCGTACCTCCGCGCGTCTCGACGGTTACCTCGTCGCCCGCGCCGCGGAGACGCCGTGCGACCGCGGCGACCGCGACAACACCCGTTCCGCACGCAAGCGTCTCGCCCTCAACGCCGCGTTCGAACGTGCGGACGCGGAACCCGCCGTCGGTTTCCTTGACGAAGTTGACGTTCGCTCCGTCGGAGAATACGTCCGCATGACGCACAGACGGCGCTTCGTCCTCGACATCGACGGCTGTCACGTCGTCCACGAAGACGACGGCGTGCGGCACACCCGTGTTGACCGCTGTAACGACGCGTCCTGCGACGTTTTCCTCGACAACTTCGCCGTCGCTCCGCGCGGGAACCTCGCTGGCGTCGAACGATGGCGCACCCATCTCGACGGTCGCACGTTCGCCGTTCCACGAAACCTCGCGGTCGCCCGCGCCCGTCTCGACGACGAACGCCTCGCCGCTCTCGAAGTATCCGCGGTCGACGCAGAACCGCGCGACGCACCGTAACGCGTTGCCGCACATCTCAACGGGGTCGCCGTCTGGCTGGTAGAGGCGCATCCGTGCGTCCACACCGTCGCCGCGCGAAAGGAACACGATACCGTCGCCGCCTATTCCGCGTCGTCTGTCGCAGTATCTCGACGCGAACACCGACTTCTCCTTCTCGTCGACACGCTCGCCGTCCCACTCGTCAACGATGACG
>JBKHFQ010000183.1:0-3051 GCA_046540135.1 Halobacteriales archaeon | reverse complement strand
AGGTCGTATCGAGTATCATCCGACGTTCAGTTCGTCCCTGCGCTTCTCGTCCTCGCGCTCGTACTTATCTTCAAGCGCCTCCTCCACATCTTCCACCTCCGTCTTGTCGTAGATACCCGCGAGTTCGACAAGCGGTCTTCCGCCGACGATACGTTCGACGGCTTCCGAAAAGGTCTCGTCGTCGCGTTTACGCGACCTGAGAATCTCGTAGACCTCCTCGTCGAGACGGACGGTCTTCGTTCCCATGTATACAGTTCGTTTACAGAGCTACTTAAACCGTCGGTTGAACGTCACCAAGTAGCCAAAACACCTCTTTGTTCTAAGTAAATTTTTCCCTTACGCCACGTATATTATACGCGCTCGGACGTCTTAGCGTAGCATGAGAGAACTACCGACAGCGGGTTCGCGGTGCTTCTCGCGCTAGCCGTCGTCGTCACGTCGGGGTTCAAGAACTTCACCGTCGAAGGCGCGGAGTCGGGAGCGTACGCGCAGACCGACACCCCCGGACCGGTCGAGTACCTGACGGTGAACGGCGTCGAGGACGGCGAGGATATCGTCGTCACGGCAACGAAGGAAGACGGCACTCTCGTGAACGAAACCACGGCGTACGAATCCGTAGACGGCGTGGGAAATACCGCGCTCTGAGGCGCGAAAACTATCGGTACGCTCTTTTTTCGGTGCGGTCTGTATCGGTAAAGTCCGCGATGACAGACTGCGACTGCCCTCGGTGCATGACGGCGAGGTACGAGACAAAGCGCCGCAACACCCTCGACAGCATGCTGTGGAGCGGCGGTCTTTTTCGCCGATATCCGAGCGCAGTCGTGCCTTTCGCGGTTCTGGTGATCCTTCAGGTGTTGTTCTGGTGGAGCTCCTTTCCCGGTTCAGGCGCGGTCGTCTTCCTCCTCCTCATCTCCGCGAGGGGGTACGTCGACCTCTGCGCCGTTGACAACCTTCTCGACGCCGACCGCGGTCCCTTGGGGCGTGCATGGAAGGTGCTACGCCGTCTTCCCACCGCCGTCTTGGCACGCGGTCTTTCGGTGGTCGCGGTCTTCGTCGCCTTCGGTTTGCCGCTCGTACCGCTCGGTATAGGGAGCATGTTCTTTTCGGGTTTCGACCTCGCCAACACCTCGCTTCTGTTCCTAGCGCTCGCGGGGATAGCGGTCGTAGTGGTCATCTTAATCAGCCTGACGAGCGCCTTCGTCGTCTACGTCAAGATGGTCTTGGTCTCGGAGGCGTGTTTCGTCTCAGGCACTGGCGTCGTCGGCTCCCTCAGGGAAAGCTGGCGTTCGGTGAGGCTAAGACGGATGAAGATAGTCCTCCTCGCGGGTACGTTCTCGGTGGTCGCGGGCTTTCTCGTATCCGGTGTCCTCGGTATCGACGGCGGGGGCGGCGAGAACGAGAGCTTCCTACGCGTCGCTTCGTCGGCGGCTACGACGGCGTTCTACGCAGGGCTTTTCACCCACCTCTATGTCGAAAGGCGTTTCGAGCGTGAGAAGCCGGTTCACAGCCCTTCAGGGGGTTCGACCTCTACCTCTTCGTAGCTGTAGTCGGCTTCGTACAGCATGCTGAACGCCGCGTTTACCCCGTTCCCACCGTCGCCCTCAGCGGACTCGTTGCTACTGTCCGCCGCAAACTGGTAGGCGAAACGGGCGGGGCGGCGTGTCTCCTTGTCCACCCATAGGTAGACATCGGGTGCGGTGTCGTCGGTGATGTTGAACTCTCCGTCCTCGGGCTCTTCGGGCTGTTCGGACTCCTCGGGTTCCTCCAGACCGCCCGCGGAGAGGTCGATAGCTGCCGTCGAATGCCTGAACACGTTCCGGTAGGTATCCCGCGAGACGTTGATACGCAGGGCGTAGGCGTCGACGCCGTTGACGCGTTCCTCACCGAGGAGTTCGGCGTCGGTTCCGTTCTCCATCCACGACAGGGCGTCCGTGCCGAACACCGTCTCCGTCAGGCTGTAGTTCCCTTCGGCTTCCGACCACCCCGTCTCGTTGCCGTTCTCAGCCGTCAGTCTACGCATCGTGTCGCCTTGCGAGTAGACCGTTGTCTCGAACTCGGTGGTGTTGTCGAGAAGACCGAGGAACGAGAAGTCCGTGACGCCTTCAGTCTCGACGAGAGACTCCCGCCCTGCCGTGTCGAAACTGCTCGTCGAATCCATCGAGACGTTGGCGTTGAAGAACCGCGAAGCGCCGAACGCGAAGCCGTTCCTGCTCTCGACGGTGTACGAGTCGACGTCTTCGGTCGAGTTGAGCGCGGTTGCGAGGACTTGGGCGCCGGTCTCGTTTGTATCGACGGGGTCGGCGTCGGGCGATATGTCGGCGTCAACCGTCTCGACATCGCCGCCGAGACATCCGGTAACCGCGGCTAACGCGACGAAAAGACCGAGAACGAGGACGAACTTCTTCATATGTCCGAGAGCCATTCGAAGACGAACTTAGCCTTCGCCGCGACGACGACGGCGATTGCGGCGGGACCGACAGACGACGAGACCTTCGTAAGCACCTTACGCATACGCGGTCCGTCGGTCTCCCTGCCGAATACGAGCATCGACGGCGAGTCCGACGGTTCGTAGACCGACATCTCGCGCCCCTTCTCCGAGTAACAGATATCGCAGACCTCGACGAGTCCTGCTTCTTCGAGGTTGTCGAGATGGTAACGGACGTTCTGCGTCGTCGTACCGAGTTCGTCGGCGAGGTCGATAGGTATCTTGGGCGAGTCGTGTACCGACGTGAGTATCTCGCGCGCCGTCTCCGACGAAACCGAGCTCAGAACCTCGTCGGTCTTCTCGTCGTCTATCGTGAGTACCTCGGGGTTCGACTCCGTTTCCTCTTCGTCCGCGGTCTCCTCCTCGGATTTGCTCTTGCCCCTCGCCTTCTCCTTCAGCTTCTCCTTGCGTTCGAGTATGCTCATTGGTTATCTAAAGGGAGTGGGATAAAAAGTAGCTTTGGTAAGCCAAAAATAGCGTTTTGTCTATTTCCCGCGTCGCACCGCCTTCCGGCGTTTCTGTCCTTACACCCGGGCACCACGAGGCGAACATGTTAAGTACGACAA
>JBKHFQ010000182.1:0-3100 GCA_046540135.1 Halobacteriales archaeon | reverse complement strand
GCGGCATCTCCTTGTTCCCCTTCATGAAGATGACTATGTCGTTCTCGTCTATCGCGCGCTCTATCTCCTCCCTCATCTTCTCCTTGGTCTCTGCGTTTTGTATCGATTTCTGAGTTTCTGTGAGTTCCATGTGCGTTTTTGCCTTGGTTCCGCGAACCTAAAACGTTCACCCTTCTCACCTCCCTCCGTATGTATGAGGCACATGTTTTTGTTCGCTTGAACCTATCTTAACCAACGATGTCAAAAACGGGCTCGCCCGACTCTCCGTATATACGTCCCTCCGCCTTCGTATATCCACTCGGTGTCTGGCTAGTTCTAGCGGTCGTCGCGGTTCTGAACGGCGTCTTCAGAGAGCTCTTCGTCGTCCCACGAATCGGCGAGTATCCCGGTCACGTTGTCAGCACAGCCCTCTTAGCTACAGCTATTCTTGTCGTCTCTTCCGTGTACTTCACGAACACGTCCGTCGAGTACAGATGGAACGAACTGCTACTCGTCGGCGTTGTCTGGACGGTACTGACCGTCGGATTCGAGTTCCTGATAGGCTATCTCGAAGGGACGCCGACCGAAGTGACCATCGGACAGTACGACGTGTTCGCAGGACAGGTCTGGCTTCTCGTTCCGTTGACGCTGTTCTTCGCTCCGCTACTGTTCGGCTGGTACGCGCGCTGATGCCAAGTCTATGCCTCCTCGGGTGTCTGTGCGCGTATCTCGACTGCGTGTATGTCACCACCCATAGCGTCCCCGAGAGCGTCGTAGACGGCGCGGTGTCTGTCGACGCGTGACATCCCCTCGAAATCGTCGGAGACCACGACGAGACCGAAGTGAGCGCCATCCGAGCGCTCGTCGTCGTGCTCCTCCTCGATTACTTCGACTTCCGCGTCTGAGATTTCGTCGTGTATCAGGTTCTCAACTTCTTGAGCGTCCATGTAGGGGTTTGCTCGTCCCTCGACATAAACTCTCCCACAACAGTTTTGGTCGGTCCGGCGCTTTCTCGCGTATGGCTGATGTCGAGAGTCTCAGAGAAGCCGGACGTATCCACGCCGAGGTCTCGGAGACGGCGCGCGGTATGGTCGAGGAGGGCGGGTCGCTACTCGAACTCGCCGAGAAGGTCGAAGAAGAGATACGCGAAGAGGGCGGCGCCCCCGCCTTCCCCGTCAACATATCGCGCGACGAGGAGGCGGCGCACGCAACGCCCGCGCGCGACGACGACGCGACCTTCGCCGAGGAGATGGTCAACGTCGATATCGGCGTTCACGTCGATGGATGGATAGCCGACGCCGCGTTCACAGTCGACCTTTCGGGCAACGATGAACTCGTTGAGGCGTCCCGCGCCGCCCTCGATGCCGCTCTTGAACTCGTCGAGGCGGGTGTCTCGACAGCCGAACTAGGAAGAGCTATCGAAGAGACGATAGACGGCTACGGTTACAACCCCGTCTACAACCTGACGGGACACGGACTCGGCGAGTACCAGCAACACACGTCGCCGTCGGTTCCGAACCGCGGCGTCGACCAAGGCGTGACGCTCGAAGCCGGCGACGTAATCGCCATCGAACCGTTTGCGACGGACGGCGGCGGAAAGGTCAAGGAGGGAGGGGACGAGGAAATCTACTCGCTCCAGAACCCCGACGCGCGCGTCCGTTCGCGTCGCGCACGCGACCTCGTTGAGACGGTTTCCGACGAGTACCGCACCCTGCCGTTCGCCAAGCGCTGGCTTGACGACGACCGTCTCGACATGTCTTTACGCCGTCTCAAGTCGACCGACGTGGTCGAAGGATATCCCGTGCTAAAGGAGGACGACGGCTACTACGTCTCGCAGGCTGAACACACCGTAATAGTCGAAGAAGACGGATGCGAGATAACGACCGGATAAGTAAACTGTTATGTTCGTCCGGTGATTACGGGGTAAGATAGGATGGAACGGTTAGACGTAGTCGAGGTGATGCTCACCGCCGAGACGTACAACGACAACCCGGAGTTGGACGAGGACGACCTACCGCCGCGTTTCCGTAAGGCGGCTTGGAACGGCGAGCGCACGATAGAGCGTCCCGTGACGGTTACCGAGGAGTTCGTCGATGAGGTCTACGGCGAGGATGGAGACGGCGCATGGGAAGCTATCGAGCAACTGCCTTTCACCGACCGCGACGCCGTCGACGGAACCTTGCGTTTCACTGTCTCCGACCTCGCGCGCGACTGGTACGTCGACACGGCGGACGAGGACCGCGTCGCACGTAACCCTGTTCTCGCCTACGAGTTCGGCGACGAGTTCGGGGTCGATTACGAAGAGGTCGTAGCCGAGAACCAGCCCAAGGAAGCCGACGCCGAATGGGTCCACAGCCTCGTTGAGGAGATTCTAGGTGAAGGCGAGGAGGCTGAGGAGATGCTCGAACTCGTCGAGATATTCGCCCCCGGCGAGATAGAGCAAGGACTTGACGACATCGTGCTCACGGAAGAACAGGAGAAGGAGGTCGAGAAGGTCATGAAGGCGATAGAGCACCGCGACTACCTGCGCGAGGTCGGTCTAAGCGAAATAGGTAAGCTGTTGTTCGTCGGTCCTCCGGGAACGGGCAAGACGAGTACGGCGAAGGCGTTGAGCGGACGCCTCGAACTGCCGTTCATAGAGGTCAAGCTATCGATGATAACGTCGCAGTACCTCGGCGAGACATCGAAGAACGTCGACAAGGTCTTCGAACTCGCCAAGATGCTGTCGCCGTGCATACTGTTTATCGACGAGTTCGACTCTATCGCCAAGACACGCGACTCGGACGAACACGCAGCACTGAAACGGACGGTCAATACGTTGCTCAAGAGCATCGACGACATCTCGCTCGTACGCGACTCCGTACTTCTCATAGGCGCGACGAACCATCCAAAGATGCTCGACTATGCCGCATGGCGTCGTTTCGACGAAATCGTCGAGTTTCCCGCCCCGGACGAAGAGATGCGCGCACAGATTCTGCGCATCATCACACAGGACGTCGATATAGAGGACTTCGACGCCGAGGAACTCGCCGCCGAGACCGAGGGTCTGACAGGCAGCGACCTACGCCTCGTTCTGCGCGAAGCTGTGTTGGACGCGCTCACAAACGACCGCACCGAACTG
>JBKHFQ010000181.1:0-3107 GCA_046540135.1 Halobacteriales archaeon | reverse complement strand
CCCGTAGGACGGCATCGGCGTCACGTAAAGCGTCGGCGACATCTTTCTCGTTTACCATGGTTCGTCCTTGAGTCCGAGTTTGTACGCAATAAAGTTCGTGGAGACGTGGAGAACGGGCGTTATGACGAGGACGACGACGAGGACGCCCGCGGTGAAGTTGGCGAGGAACCAGTCAGGGGCGAGCGGAAGGGTGACGGCGAACGCGCCGACGACGAAGTCAAGCTGGTCGACGCCGGGGAACGGTGCGCCGCGCTCGCGTCCCGTGCGGCGTTTGAGAAAGCTCGCGCCCATGTCGCCGAGTATAGCGCCGAACGCGAGTCCGAAGGCGGCGACGACTTCGAAGGTGGGCAGGAACTCCGGGACGTATCCACGCGCCACCGCCTCGTTCAGCAGGAGCGCGAGAACGAAACCGGCGACGACGCCCGACGCGCTACCGCGCCATGTCTTGCCGTCGCCGAGGACGCGTCTATCGCCCCATTCGCGCCCCATGTCGACCGGCGGTCCGCCCCCGAACAGGACAGCGGCGTTGTTCGGTATGTAGGCAGGCAACATCAACCAGAATGCGACGACCACGGTCTCTAAGGCTGACATACGCGCAAAGGGTCGGCGGTTTGGAAAAGTATTTTGGGTTGTGCGCCCGCGTTCGTGGTGTGGCATCAACCAAACGCGTCGTAATCGCCGCGCTCATCGCCAACTTCCTGATAGCCGTCGCAAAGTTCGCGGCATGGAGCATCACGGGCAGTTCGAGCATGCTAAGCGAGGCGTACCACTCGGTCAGCGACACGGGTAATCAGGTACTGCTACTGCTCGGTATGCGTCTTGGCGAAAACGGTGCGTCACGTAGGCATCCGTTTGGGCGCGGTAAGGAGCAGTACTTCTTCGCGTTTGTCGTCTCTGTCATGCTTTTCGGCGTCGCGGGATACGCGTCTCTGCGTCACGGCTACCATAAGTTCGGCGCGGAGCACGCCGACGCTAACTTCACTATCAACTACGTCGTACTCGGTGCCGCGTTCGTCTTCGAGGCGTGGGCGCTCAAGAACGCGTACGAGGGCGTGAAACGCGAAATGAACCAAAAGAACTTCGGCTCAATCGCCGAGGCGTTCAGGAAGTCGAAGGATGCGCCACTCATCACGGCGCTGACCGAGGACGCCGTCGCGCTCGCGGGTATCGTCGTCGCCTTCGCGGGCGTCGGTCTGACCGACATTACCGGTAACAACGTCTACGACGCTATAGGAAGCGTTCTTATCGGTCTACTCCTCATGGGCTTCGCTCTCGCGCTCGCGTGGGAGAACCGTAGCCTCATCGTCGGCGAAGGCGTCACGAAGAGCGAGAGGCAGGGGCTCATCAACGCCGTCGAGGCGGTCGAAGGGGTCGCATCGGTCGTCGACCTCCGGACGTTACACATGGGTCCCGACAGCGTTCTCGTCACCGTCGAAGCGGGGTTTGAGGGAGGTATGACGGCGAGCGAACTGAGACAGGCGACCGACCGTGTCGAAGAAGCGGTTAGGGATGTTCTTCCCGAAGCCGACAGAATCTACGTCGAGGCTCAGGAAACGCGTTCCTGAAGCTTCTGCTGTAGAACGTCCGAGACGAGTTCCCCGTCCGCCTTGCCGCGCATCTCCTCCATGACAGCGCCCATCAGACCGCCCATCGCACCCATACCTTCCTCCTCAACGTAGTCGGCGCGTTCTTCGAGTATCTCGTCCACGACCTCCTCTACCTCGTCGCGCTCAGCACTTTCGAGACCGAGTTCGTCGGCGACCTCGTCAGGCGAGTTTCCTTCGGCGACGCCGCGGAGGAGGTCAGGGACGCCTTCCTTCGCCACCTCGTCATCGGATACGAGCGCGAAGGTTTCGAGGAGTTCGTCGTCTTCGATACGCTCCACCGAAACGCCGTCACGTCGGAGGTCAACGAGCGTCTCTTCGAGCGTAGAAGCGACGAGTGACGCGTCGTAGCCGCGTTCGACCGCCTCCTCGTAGACAGGCATACGTGCCCCGTACGCGACGCGCTCGGAGAGGTCTTCGTCCAAGCCGTGTTCCGACGCGTACCTCTCGGCGCGGTCATCGAGAAGTTCGGGTGTCTCGACATCGAACTCCGATGTATCGACGGGATACACGTCGGTTTCGGGGTACATGCGCGCCGCGCCGGGAAGCGGACGGAGGTACGACGACGTACCGTCCTCGTTCGCGTCGCGCGTCTCCTCGGGCACGCCTTCGAGCGCCTGCCTCGCGCGCTCCGCCACCGCCTCGATAGCCTTCCACGCCGTCCCGTCGTCGTCGGCGACTATTGCTACGGCATCATCGGGAGACGTGTCGACGGCTTCGCGTAGTGCCGCGACCTCGCCGTCCGTCACGCCGTACGCGGGTAGTTCGTCGGTATGGAAGACGCCGCCTGCGCCGCGTTTCTTTGCGCGGTCGGACAGTTCGGTCCCGAGGCGGCGACCGGGCTGTATCTCGCGCCCCACGAGTCCGTCGAAGCCTTCGAGACGGACGGCGACGACCGAACCACCGTCGGAGAGCGCGCCGCGTATAACGCCGGAGTCGGTGTCTTCGAATACGTCTGAGACATCCTGCGGTTCGCCGACCGCCGCGTCGCTGTCATCGAGTTCGTCGGCTATCTCGACGAGTTCCTTCTGCCGCCGCACCTCGTTCTCGACCATCTCGCCTATCGCACTCAGGTCCTGCACGCCCTTCATCTCGATGCGCGCGCCGTCCTCGATGGAGACGTTGAGGTCCTGTCTTACGGTGCCGAGTCCGCGTTTGACCTTGCCCGTCGACCGCAGGACCATCCCGATACGTTCCGCCGTCTCCTGTGCCTGTTCGGGCGACCGTATGTCGGGCGCGGTTCCGATTTCGACGAGCGGCACGCCCAGACGGTCGAGCGAGAAGACGGGTCCCTCTTCGCGTTCTCCGAGACGGCGCGCCGACTCCTCTTCTAGCGCCAGAGCGTCGAGACGCACGTCGCCTTCGCTCGTCTCCACGACGCCGTCGTGAGCGAGGAGAGCGGTGCGCTGAAAACCCGTCGTGTTGGAGCCATCTATGACTATCTTGCGCATGACGTGGGCGTGGTCGACGCGTTCCATGCCGAACGTCTCTGCGGCTTCGAGA
>JBKHFQ010000180.1:0-3107 GCA_046540135.1 Halobacteriales archaeon | reverse complement strand
CGCCCTCGACGACGAACGCCGCGTCGTCGAACGTATGCATGCCGTTGCGCGCACCCTTTGAGAAGACATCGGCATCGGCATCGAAACCCGCCTTGAGGTCGTGTCCGCGCGTCGGTATAGCGACGAGGTCGGGCGTACGTTCGTAGTTGTCGCCGTCGTAGACATCCTCGCGGTAGACGACACGCTCTACGACAGGTTCGCCGTCGGGGTCTTCGAGCGCCCGAAGTTCGTCGGCGAGTTCGTCGCGTACGTCGTCGTACTCGTCCTCGGAGACGGTCCCGCGCGGTTCGCGTCCTTCGAGGTTGATGTAGAACCGTCCGGGTATGAGCGAGTAGGCGCGCGTCCCTTCGTCGATGTCGTCAAGAGAGTCGCCGTCCTCGGCGAGCGAAAGCCAGCCTTCGCGCTGAAGCCACGCGTTCAGGTCGACCTCGTGGTCAAGGGTGCAGAAGCCGTGGTCGGCGGCGACGATTAACGTCGTCTCGTCGTCGAGTCTTTCACGTATACCGCCTATCACGTCGTCTACGCGCTCGTAGAACTCGACGAACTCGTCGGCGAGTTCGCCGTCGCGGTCGTAGTCCTCGTACAGGAAGTGGTTGACGCGGTCGGTCTCCATAACGACGCCCCAGAAAAGCGACCAGTCCTCGTCCATGAAGTGGTGGAACGACTCCTCGCGCGACTCAAGCGTGTCGTAGACGTCGTCGAGAAACTCGCGCTTGTCCTCGTGTCCCAGCGACGCATCGGTGTCGATACGGTAGTCGTTGGAGCGCAGGTACTCAACGACGCGTTCGTCGGCGGAGGCGTCGTCTACCGTCGGCGTCAGGAATCCGGAGACGAGAGTTCCGTTTATCTCCTCGGGTTCGTACGTGACGGGGACGTTCAGAACGACCGAGCGCTCGCCCGCGTCGCCGACTATGTTCCAGACGCGCTCGCCGTCGACGTGTTGCGAGAGCGGAACGTACGTCTCGTACGTTCCTTCGCGCCTCTCCTGAAAGCCGAGTACGCCCGTCTTACCGGGGTTCGTGCCGGTCGTCATCGCAGGCCAACACGCGCTGGATTCGGGAGGGACGGTCGAGTCGATTCCCGCGAGGGTTCCGTTCTCCGCCATCTCCGCGATGTTAGGGGTGAAGCCGCGTTCGATTCCGTCGCGTAGAACCGCCTGCGGAACGCCGTCGATTCCGACGAAGGCGACGCGCGGACCGTCGTCCCCGGTAAACTTGTCGAGCAGACCCATGGGTGCGAAACGTCCCCCTCGGCTTAAAGTTATGCGGATTCAGGGCAGGAGGCGAGAGATTAATATGTCTCGCGCGTGTACCGTAACCCGATGAAAAACGACGAAGACGCCTACGAAGACCTCGAAGACGGCGCAGGGTGCGCCGAGATATGGGAGAAGCTGAGCAGGAGGAGGCGTGAGGAACGGCTTGCGGACGACTGAGTTAGACGTCCTCTTTCTCTCGTATCAGTAGCTCCGAGACGCGTGCGCCGTCTACGCCTGTAACCTCGACGACGTGTTCGGATGTCTCGACGGTGTCGCCTACCTCCGGAACCCTGCCAAGGCGGTCGAGGACGTAGCCGCCCAGAGTCTCGAACCCCTCGCTCTCGAACGCTGTTCCGAGTTCGTCGTTGACCGCCGCGAGAGGGACGCCGCCGTCAACCTCGTAGGCGTCTTCGGTTTCGCGTATCTCATGTTCACGCGCATCGACGTCGAACTCGTCGCGCAGGTCGCCCACGACCGCCTCGACGGCGTCCTCGACTGTCGCTATACCTTCGAGCGAACCCCACTCGTCGATGACCGCCGCCATCTGCTGGTGTTCCTCGCGGAACTCCATCAGGAGTTCGTTCACCGTCGTGGTTTCGGGGACGACGACGATTTCGCGCGCGATGTCGTCCGCCGTCGCGTCTTCATCGCCCTCCTCGGTAGCGCGCAGAACGTCCTTGACATCGACGAAGCCGACGACCTCGTTCTCGTCGTCCGGGTCGACTACGGGGTAACGCGTGTGTCCTTCGTCCAGAACGGTCGCACGTATCTCCGCCATTGAGGCGTCCGCTGACACGGAGACGACATCGGGGAGAGGCACCATGACCTCGCGGGCAACGATATCGTCGAGTTCGAAGACGCGCTCTATCATCTCGACCTCGGCGGTATCGACGTGCCCCTTCTCGCCCGAACGCGCGAGGACGCGGCGTATCTCGCGCTCTTCGAGCGTCTCCTCGGTCTCCGACGCGGGCGGTATACCGATGAGGGACGTGAACGCGTTCGCGGTTCCGTTGAAGACGACGAGTCCGGGGTAGAACACGATGTAGAAGAACTTCATGGGGGGCGCAACGAACAGCGAAAGGCGCTCGGCTTCTGCGATAGCGATAGTCTTGGGCGCGAGTTCTCCGAAGACGACGTGTAGGAACGTTATGATACCGAAGCCGACGGCGAACGCGACGAGATGGACCGCGCCCTCCGGCAGGAACCGTCCCGCGACGGGTTCGATGAGCGACGCCACCGCGGGTTCGCCGACCCATCCGAGACCGAGCGACGCTATCGTGATTCCCAACTGCGTCACGGCGAGGTAGTCGTCGAGGCTGTCCACGACCTCCTGTAACGTTTCCGCGCCCGCTCGTCCTTCCTCAGCCATCTGTTCGACCGCCGTCGCGCGTATGCGGACGAAGGCGAACTCCGACGCGACGAAGAAGCCGTTGAGCAAGACGAGGAACAGGGCGACGAGGATGCGTGTCGCCGAGAGAACGATGTCTACCATCGCAACCACCGTGCCTGCGCGGCTGTCTGAATCTTCATACCACTACATCCAGCCGGTCGGTTAAAAAGAAGGCGAAGAGCCAACGCCGAAGGTAACGTCGTTCGGGTCGGTGCTTTCGTGGTCCCAGATGAGGTCGAAGTATCTGCTCAGACCCGCGACGAACGACGCATTGTCGGTCACCGCCGCCTGACGCATCGAGAGCGGCACGTCCTTCTCCTCGACGAGAAGCACCGCCTCGCCCGTCTCGTACCCCATGCTGGGGTCGGCGAACGTCCCGCGCCACGGCAGAGGTTCGTCGGAGAAACGGACGCGTACCTCGTCGTGGTCGCGGCTCAGGGTGCGGATGCGGTCCGCCTGCAC
>JBKHFQ010000179.1:0-3121 GCA_046540135.1 Halobacteriales archaeon | reverse complement strand
CACGCGTCGGCGTTACCGTACCACGTGACGTGACTGTCGAGGACGGTGACGACTACGCACTTCTCGACGGCGACAGTACGCCTCCCCAGCCGAGCGAGTACGTGCGGCGTCTCATCGAGGACGAGTATCCGGGGTACGGTATCGAAGACTTCCCTCTGGTCGAGGACCGCGGTAAGAACGGCGGTGTCGAGAGCTACCCCATATCGTCGACGCTCCCGGTTGAGTCGCCAACGCGAGCGGGCGTTCTGGTAGCAGGCGGTGCGATGGGAACGACGAGCGCCTTCCACGAAGGCGGATACCATCTCGCCGTCCGTACCGGAAAGATAGCCGGGCGTGTAATCGCCGAGGACCGCGTCAAGGATTACAACGACGACTGGCGCGCCGCTGTCGGTGACGAGGTTGCGCGTAACGTCGGCTTGGCACGTCTCGTACGCGGCTACACGCCCGACGACTGGGACGCTCTTATCGGACACGCCAAGGCGGCGTTGGAGGGCGGCTGGCTGACGCGTCTTAGACACGCACCCGCGATACTCGTTCTACAACGCAGGTACTCGCGTCTGCGGTCCGACTACGTTGCCGTCCGTGAGGAAGACTACGACCTCGGTTCGGTTCCGAAGACGACAAAGTAGAAGACGCCGACCGCGCCGACGGCAGACGCAAGCGTGAACGCGACGGTCGGCGAGATATCGTACAGCCATCCGCCGACGGCGGCGCTGGGCACGACTGCGACGTTACGGACGAGGTAGTACGCACCCGTGACGCGTCCGCCGGTCTTCTCCTCCGCAGGTCCGACTATGAGAGCCTTGTGCGCCGGGAGACCCGCGAAACGTAGCCCTGAAAACGCGAAAAGTGCGAGCATCACCGACGCCGAAGCACCGATGATCGTCGGAACGTAGGCGAGGAGAGCGGGGAAGACGGCATAGACGGCGAATCCGACGGCGACGACGGGCTTGAGACCGTACGAGTCGGCGAGGCGCGCGCTCGGAACCATGACGGCGAGAGCGACCACCATCTCAACGCTCAGGAGGACGCCGAAGTAGGCGTCGGGAGAGAGCGTCCATCCGACGAGGGGGACGGTCGCACCAACCTCGTACAGTTCGGTGACGACGATGACAAAGAAGACGTAGACAGCGCCGTTCGCAAAACGGACGAGCGTATCGGCGACGAGAAGCGGACGGAGTTCGTCGGGGAGCGACCGCAGGTCGTCCACGACCGACGCCACGCCCTCGAACGTCTTCCCCACCGTCGTGTCCTCGTCGTACAGGACGTGTTGTGCGACCGTTGCGGCGACGCCGAACGCCGCGGCGGTGACAAGAACGAGAACGAAGCCGTCGCGTATACCTCCTCCAAACGCGATAAACCCGGCAGCGAGCGACGGACCGACTAGGAAGGCGACACGGCGGAACGTTTCGGTGCTTGCGAACCCCGTCGCAAGGCGTCCTTCGCCCGCGCTCTGCTTAACGACCGCGAACGTCGCGCCGAGACCGAGCGACTTCCACGCCTGCGCGAGAACGAGACCGACGAACATCCAACTCCATGCAGGCACGTTGATGTCCGCAACGCGCAGGTCGCCGAGGTACGCCGGTAGGAGCCAGACGGCGAAGCCGACGGTGGACGCCGCGCCGAAAAGCGTCAACGCGCGCCGCGAGCCGATACGGTCGGAGATGGCGCCGCCGGGGTACGGGTAGACGGCGCTAACGAGGTTTCCGAAGCTACCGTAGTAGCCTATGACGACCGAACCCGCGCCGAGTACGCTCATGTAACGCGGCAGGTAACGTGAGGTCATCTGGAAGCCGAGGGAGAAGCAGAACATGGCGACAGACAGGACGAGAACGTCACGTTCGAGTGCGAAAAGACGCCGCAGAACCGAAGGAGTCTGCATGCGGAACGTACGGCAACATCCATCTAACCTCTTACGGGAGATTTTTATCCCCTCCAACGTAGTTACGTCTATGAAAGTACTCGTCGTCGGTTCGGGCGGCAGGGAGCACGCGATAACCCGGGCGCTCGATGCGTCCGATGTCGTCGAAGAGATACACGCCGCCGTCTCGAACCGCAATCCGGGAATCGTCGAACTCGCCGACTCCGTCCGCGAACTCGACACCAACTCGCCCGAAGAAGTCGTTGAGTACGCCACGGAGACGGGCGTCGGCTACGCCGTCGTCGGTCCTGAAGCGCCGCTTGAGGCAGGCGTCGTCGATGCTCTCGAAGAAGAGGGCGTCTACGGCTTCGGTCCGCGCTCCGACGACGCTCGTATAGAGACGGACAAGGCGTGGGCGCGGCGGTTCATGGACGAGAACGACGTTCCCGGAACACCCGACTTCGAGGTCTTCGAGGACGCCGACACCGCGGCGGAGTACGTCGAAGCGCAGGACGACGACGTCGCTGTCAAGCCTCACGGTCTGACGGGCGGAAAGGGCGTACGCGTCACGGGCGACCAGATGACACACGCCGAGGCGGCGGAGTACGTCCGCGAGAGCGACTGGGACGACTGGGTGGTCGAGGAGCGTCTCGTGGGCGAGGAGTTCACGCTCCAAGCGTTCGTGGCGGACGGCGAGATACGTCCGTCGCCCGCCGTACAGGACCACAAACGCGCCTACGAGGGTGACGAGGGACCTAACACGGGCGGCATGGGTAGCTACAACGACTCCGGACACCTCCTTCCTTTCATGACCGACGACGACTACGACGACGCGCTCAACATCATGGAACAGGTCGTCGACGCCCTCAACGACTACCGCGGCGTCCTATACGGACAGTTCATGATGACCGCCGACGGTCCGAAGGTCGTCGAGTTCAACGCCCGGTTCGGCGACCCGGAGGCGATGAACGTCCTCCCGCTCCTCGAAACCGACTTCGGCGAACTGGTGCGCGGCGCGAGCGAAGGCGATATTCCGTCCGCCGAATTCGCGGAGCGCGCGACGGTCTGTAAGTACATCGTACCCGACGGCTACCCGACGGACCCTGAAGCAGGTGCCGAGATAAGCCTCAACGTCGAAGGCGACGACGACACGTTGGTCTTCTACGCGAGTGTCGACGCACGCGACGGCAAGCTATACACCACGACGTCACGCGCCGTCGCCGTCGTCGGTTTGGGCGACACCATCTCCGAGGCGGAGGA
>JBKHFQ010000178.1:0-3137 GCA_046540135.1 Halobacteriales archaeon | reverse complement strand
GCCGTCGGCGCGGAACCCGTCGGCGTCTCCCACGAATGCGACCATCCGCCCGACGCGCGTACGAAGCCGTCCGTAACGTCGACGCGTGTCGATGGGGAAACGAGCGGCGAGATAAACGAGAGCGTCGCGGAGGCGGTCGAGGGGGACGGAGTCTACGACATCGACATCGGGACGCTTGGCGCGCTTGACCCCGACGTTGTTATCACTCAGGAGGTATGTGACGTCTGTGCCGTCGGTAACGACATCGTCACGCACGCCGTTGAGGAAATCGACGCGTCGCCGCAGGTCGTGACCCTCCACTCACACACCGTCGACGGCGTCCTTGATGACGTACGGACCGTCGGCGAGGCGGTGGAACGCCCCGATGATGCGACGGATATCGTCGACGACCTACGGGCGCGTCTCGACGCCGTGCGCGAACGGACGGCGGGATTCGACCGGAAGGATGTCGTCGTACTTGACTGGCTCGAACCCCCAATGGTCGCGGGGCACTGGGTCCCCGAACTCGTTGACGTCGCCGGGGGTGACTATCCGCTCGCCTCTCCGGGAGAAGTTTCGACCGTCCGCGACTGGGACGAGGTACGCGACGCCGCCCCTGAAGCCGTCGTCGCCGCGCCGTGCGGGTTCGACCTGCGCCAGACGGTCGAGAACTTCGACGAGGTTGCGGAGCGCGAAGGCTGGGACGAACTCCCCGCCGTACGTGAAGGGCGTGTCTACGCCGCAGACGGTGACGGTTACTTCAACCGTCCGGGTCCGCGTCTCGTCGAAACCGCTGAGGCGCTTGCATGCTGTCTCCATCCCGACGAGTTCGGACCGCCGCCTTCCGATGTCGCCGCGACGCCGGTGCGTGTCCGTTAGACGTCCTCCAGAATCTCCCCGTCGTCTTTCACGAACGGTGCGCCGACGATGAAGATACGCGAAGGTTCGCGTGCTACGAGCTTTCTCGGTGCTTCGGGCGAGACGGAGACGAAGCCGTCGGCGTCAACGACGAACTCGTCCGCCTCTCCTTCTTCACCGACCTCAAACTCTACACTCCCCTCGACGACGTAGTAGACCTCTTCCTGCTCGCCCTGCCTGTGCCTGAATATCTCGTCGCCTTCGTCTAGGACCCAGAGGTTTGAACGGCTGTTCTCGGTCTTGAGACGGTATCCCACGGGCAGAACGTCCGCATCGGTGGCTTCGAGACCCGCGGGTTCGATGTCTTCGGCGTTGACTTTGCTGTACATATGCGTCACTATGTCGACGGACGACGAATTAGTTTCGGTCAGGTTCAGGAAGGTATTTGGGGAAAGAGAACGTATTTTACGTATGAAAGCCGTCCGCGACCCCCGGCTCGAAGAGGTCGCCGAGAAGGTTGAGAACGGTGAGCGCCTCACGTTTGAGGACGGCGTTACCCTCTACGAGACGGACGACCTCAACGGTCTCGGCGTAATCGCGGATTACGCACGCCGCCAAACCGTCGGCGACGAGGTCTACTTCTCGGTAAACAAGAAGCTCTACCACACCAACGTCTGCGCCCTTGACTGCGACTTCTGCGCGTTCTATGAGAATCCGGGCGACGAAGATGCCGAGGAACGGACGCCTGACGACATGGCGGACGAAGTCGCCGAGTACGCCGACATCATCTCGTCGGTGCATATCGTCGGTGGACAGCACCCGGCGTGGCAGATAGACTACTTTGAGGAGCTTTTCAGCGCCATCAAGCGCGAAGCGCCCGACGTACATATCAAGGCGCTTACGGCTTCTGAAATTGCTTGGATAGCCAAGCTTAGCGAACTCGAAGTAGAGGAGGTCCTGCGCCGTCTCCGCGACGCCGGACTCGACTCTATGCCCGGCGGAGGCGCGGAGATATTTGCCGAGGAGGTACGCGACGAGATATGTCCTAAGAAGGATACTGCGGAGAGATGGCTCGACGTTCACCGGACGGCGCACTCTCTCGGCGTCAACACGAACGCCACGATGCTTTACGGACATATCGAGAACGCCGAACACCGCGTCGACCACCTGCTACGTCTCCGCGAACTGCAGGACGAGACGGGTGGCTTCCGTTGCTTCGTCCCTCTCTCGTACCAGATGGAGAACAACGAACTCGGCAACCGCGTCGAACACGGGGCTACGGGAAGACTCGACCTCAAGACAATAGCCGCGGCGCGTCTACTGCTCGACAACTTCCGCGGCGTGCGCGCGTACCGTATGGTCGTCGGCGAGAAGCTGTGTCAGGTGGGGTTGGACTACGGAGCCAACGACGTTGGCGGGTCACTCATGGAGGAACAGATACAGAAGAAGGCAGGTAGCGGAACGCGGCAGGACATCGGACGCGACGAGATGGTACATATGATACGCGACGCGGGACGAACTCCTGTCGAGCGCGACGAGATGTACGACGTGGTCGAACGTTTCGACGCGGACGCCGCTGTGACGGCGGATGACTAACCATGGAGAAGGTAGACGTTGCGGTCGTCGGGGGCGGACCTGCGGGTTCGTGCGCGGCACGCGAGGCTTCGAAGGCGGACGACAAGACGGTCGTAGTCTTTGAGAAGGGGGTACGGCGAGAGGAACGTGATTCGCCCGGCGCAGATTCGACGGACGCCGCGGGCTTCCTCGACTACTGGTTTGAGGTTGCCGACTTCGACCGCGACTTCTTAGACGAGATGCCCGTCCTACGCGAAGTTGACCGCGCCGACTTCGTCGCGCCGAACGTCACGGCGACGATGAGCGACACGGGCATCGACTCGTGGTACGACGGATTCGGTGTGACCTTCGACCGTGTTGCGATGGACGACCTCCTGCGCGAACGCGCCGAGGAACGGGGGGCGGAGTACCGAGTCGGCGGTTCGGTACAGGGGGTTGAGACGCGCCGGACGACCGACGGATTCGTACACGACGTGCGTGTCGCGGGCGGCGAGGACGTGCGCGCCGAACACGTCGTGCTCGCCGACGGTCCGTCGCGTCGCGTTACGCTTCCGACTCTTGCGGGGTTTGGCGACTCCGGTGTTGAGGGCGCGCTCAACCCTGCCGACGCGAACCATATCGCATACCAAGAACACCGCCGTTTCCCCGACGAACTATTTGAGGACGACGTACTGCGTTTCTGGTGGGGAGCCATACCCGGCGAGACGGCGTACCCGTGGTACTTC
>JBKHFQ010000177.1:0-3165 GCA_046540135.1 Halobacteriales archaeon | reverse complement strand
AACCAGGTGCAGTCGAACCCCGACTCTATGTTCGGCGACCCCACGAAGCCCGTCGGCGGTAACATTCTGGGTCACACGTCGACGTTCCGTATCTACATACGGAAGAGCAAGAAGGACAAACGTATCATAAAGCTGGTTGACTCGCCTAACCTGCCTGACGGAGAGTCCGTGCTACGTATCACCGAAAAGGGTCTGAAGCCCGAGTGACGTGCATCTCGCTGTCGATATAGACGGTACGTTGACGCGCGGCGACGGTAGCGGCGCGCTTGACCCGCGTGTGTTCGACACTCTACGCGCCGCCGAGACGGTCGTCGTCTGCACCGGAAAGGTACTCCCGAACGCGAACGCCCTTTGCACGTACGTCGGTATCGACGCGAACGCCGTCGCAGAGACTGGTGGCGTGACGTACGCCGACGGACGCGTCGAGTTCCACGTGCCCGATGAGGACCTCGAAGGATTCATCGACGATTATGCACCCGACGGCGACCTCGGATGGGAGGGGACGGATCTCGTCAACCGCTGGCGCGAGACGGAGGTGGCGGTTGCGCTGGACCGCGACAAAGAAGAGGTCGAACGCGTCGCAGCACGCCACGGTCTGGAGGTTCTCGACACCGGATACGCGTACCACGTCAAGTCACCTAAGGTCGACAAGGGTCAGGGTCTCGTCGCTGTCGCCGACACCCTCGGTCTCGACACGTCGGAGTTCGTCGCCGTCGGAGACTCGGAAAACGACGTACACACCTTTGACCGTGCCGGTGTCTCGTACGCCGTCGCCAACGCCGACGAGGCGGCTCGTGAAGCGGCGGACCATGTGACCGAAGCGTCGTACGCGCGCGGGTTTGTCGAGGCGGTCGAACGCGAGCGGGAGAGACGCCGCAGGTAGCGTCAGCCTTTTGTCTCGTCGGTCCGCCGACACCGTATGCTCAGAGCCGCCTTGACCGTGGTCGGTGTACTGGTGGTCCTGTTAACCGTCGTGGTAGCCGGTGCGATGGCTACCGGTTACCTCGTCGTAGGCGACCCCGGTGCCGCGGCTTCACAGGTACTGAGCGGTGACTTCGAAAGCCCTAACGTAACAGTCGAAGAGACGCGTGTCGGTCCGGTCGGCGTTCCGGAGGGCGGAATCGAGGAGATAGACGAGGACGGAGCAACGATGAGTAACCGCTTACGCGTCGAAAACCCCAACCATCTCGGCGGGGTGGTGCAGGTCGTGGAGTACGATGTCTACATGTCGGGCGACCGTGACGGCGAGTACGACTACGTGGGCAACGGAACGGTACGCGACCTGCGCGTTCCGCCCAACGGAACCGTGACGGAGACCAACGAGTTGGAGATTGGGTATGAAGACCTCGTAGCCGCGACGGGGGGCGCGGGTCTCGAAGGACTCGTAGGCGGCGCGACTTGGTACGCGCGTATCGAAGGCGAGGCGGAGATAGCGCTGGGTCCTGCTTCGTTCACAGTCGAGTTCGAGAAGGTAAACGAGGTCGGTCGTTAGTCCCGGACGTACAGCTTCGCGTCGCGCTCCGGTCGCGCGTCGGTCTCGACGAGAGAGTAGGGACGCTCAACAGGTCCGAAGAACTCGAACGTACGTCCGAGACGGTCGAGCGACGCGTCGTAGACGGGCGCGTCGAACGTTGGTTCGTCCCCTTCTTCGCAACGCACTACAAGTGCACCTCCTGTGTGTCCGACGACGCGTCCGAGGCGTCTCATAGAAGACCTTTCTCGTCGAGAAGTTCGCGCGGATTCTCGTCAACGACCTCGACGGCGCGTTCGTACGACAGACCCGCGAGGCGCGCTATCTGGACGGCGCGGTCGCGCGTTATGAAGTCACGCGGATGGTGGGCGTCGGTGTCGACGACGAGCTTTGCACCCGTCTCCTGCGCCACGCGCGCGACATGCCCGTTCGCCAACGAATGACCGCCGCGTGCCGTGATTTCGAGACGGACGCCGCGTTCGGCGGCGAGTTCGGCGTCCTCGCGTTCGATATGTCCGGGGTGTCCGAGTACGTCGACGCCCGCCTCTATCGCGGCGCGGTTAGTTCCTTCAACGACGGGTTCGACAGGGGTCTCGCCGTGCGCGACGACGATATCCGCGCCGGCGTCGCGTGCGCGTTCGACGACCGAGGCGACCCGCTCAGGCGGAACGTGAGTTACCTCAACGCCCGAAAGAATACGTATGGGCGCAGTCTCCTTCGCGCGCTCTATAAGTTCGATACAGTCCTCGACGTTGCTCGCGTCGGCGTGGTCGGTTACGCCGAGAACCTCGACGCCCTGAACCTCCGCACGACGCGCGTGTTCGGCGGGGACGAGCTCGCCGTCGCTGGCGAACGTGTGCGAGTGCAGGTCTATCATTCCGGGCGTTTCGTCGGATGTCATGCTTCCTCCCTGAGAACGTCGACGTAAGCCGCGACCGCACGTAGAACGTCGGGTTTGGCGTCTTCCGTCTCAACGGTGACGCGTCCACGTTCCTCCCACCACGAACGCGGATACCGTTTGTCGGGTTCGTACTCGGGTTCGTACCCCACCTGTTTCGCGGCGTTCGCGACCTCGGCGGCGCTGGGCGAGTCGACGGCAACGTCCGCCGGAACGCGCCGCCCCTCGGACCGCGTCTTAGACGAGTCGATGTACGCAGGCCAGATTACGTATTCGGGCATGGTTAATGTAGAAGACGGCGTCTTAACCGACTTTCGACGTTACTCGAACTTCTCCTCGTAGATTTCGAGCGAGCGCTCTATTGCTTCCTTCGCGGCGTCCTTTCCTTCGAAGCCAAGCGCCTCGGTCTCCTTTCCGGGTTCAAGCGCCTTGTACGTCTCGAAGAAGTGCTCTATCTCCTCCTTGAGATGTTCGTCAACGTCGTCGATATCCTGTACCTCGTCGTAACGCGGGTCCTCGGTCGGAACGGCGATAACCTTGTCGTCCTGTTCGCCGTCGTCGTCCATCCCCATCAGACCGACGGGGCGCGCCTCTATGACGCATCCGGGGAACGTCTGGTCCTTGACGAGAACGAGAACGTCGAGAGGGTCGTCGTCGTCGTAGTAAGACCGAGGTATGAAGCCGTAGTCGGACGGGTAGTGGACGTTCGAGTGTAGAACACGGTCGAGGACGCATCCTTCAACGTCCTTGTCGTACTCGTACTTGTTGCGCTCGCCCTTGAGGCACTCGACGACGG
>JBKHFQ010000176.1:0-3187 GCA_046540135.1 Halobacteriales archaeon | reverse complement strand
TCCTACGTGACGTGGAGACTCACAAGGTCAACGGCGGACACGTCGGTGTCGTGACGGTCGCCGACGCGCGCGACGACACCGAGCATATAGTCGTCGGCACCGCGGGACACGTCGACCACGGTAAGTCGACGCTTGTCGGCACACTCGTAACGGGAAGCGCCGACGACGGCGACGGTGGGACACGCGCCTATCTTGACGTTCAGCCGCACGAGATAGAGCGCGGTCTGTCCGCCGACCTGTCGTACGGCGTCTACGGATTTGAGGACGGCGAACCCGTACGCATGAACAATCCGCTCTCGAAACGGGAGAAGTCCGACCTCGTCGGGACCGCCGACCGTCTCGTAAGCTTCGTCGACACCGTGGGGCACGAACCGTGGCTACGCACCACGATACGCGGAATCGTGGGACAGAAGCTTGACTACGGTCTGGTCGCAGTCGCGGCGGACGACGGACCGACGCGTGTCACGCGCGAACACCTCGGCGTCCTCCTCGCCACCGACCTTCCGACGCTCGTCGCGGTCACGAAGGTCGACGCCGTCTCCGATGAACGCGCCGAGGAGGTCGAGAAGGAGGTTGCACAGCTACTCCGCAACGTCGGCAAGGTGCCTTACAGCGTCTCCAACAACGGCGTAGAAGCCGCGGTCGAACGCCTCCCCGACGGCGTCGTCGTCCCTGTCGTGCGCACGAGCGCAGTTACGCTCGAAGGCTTCGGTACGCTCGATGAGATGCTTTCGCGCCTACCCAAGACGCACGACGGCGTCGGCAACGACTTCGAGATGTACGTCGACAGGACGTACAACGTCACGGGCGTCGGCACCGTCGCAAGCGGCACCGTCAAGAACGGCACGGTCGAGGAGGGCGACACCGTCTACCTCGGACCGACCGCCGACGGAGCCTTCCGCGAGGTGGAGGTGCGTTCCATCGAGATGCACTACCACCGTGTCGACCGCGCCGAACCCGGTAACATCGTCGGCATCGCTCTCAAGAACGTAGACGACGAGGAAGTGGAGCGCGGCATGTTGCTCGCCTCCGAACCGCGCGAAAGCGTACGCGAGTTCCGCGCCGAGGTCATGGTGCTCAACCATCCGACGCGCATCCGTTCCGGATACGAACCCGTCGTCCATCTCGAAACCGCGTCGGAGGCGGCGGTCTTCGAACCCGAGAACGGAAACGTCCTACCGGGCGAAACCGACGACGTACGCGTCCGTTTCAAGTTCCGCCCTTACGCCGTCGATGAAGGACAGCGGTTCGTCTTCCGCGAGGGGCGCAGTAAGGGCGTCGGTACGGTGAAGGAGATTCTGTAGGAACGCAGAGACGGATTTATTACGTGCCGTCGCCTCGGTTACACCATGATAGGAGAGAACATACGCGCCAACGCCGACAAGCCGTTACAGGAACCGTCGAAGACAGCCTATCTGTTCCTTGCCGTCGTCGTCCTTCTGATGTACGTCGTCGGCTCCTTGATTGCGTCGTCTCTGTGAACCCTACAGGTAGCCGCCCATCTCCTTGAAAAGGCGTTCGGCGTCGCGGTCCTCCCTACGCACGCCCTTGGCTTCAAGGACACGGCGTTCGAGCTTGTCGCGCGCGATACGTAGCGCGTTACGCGGACCGTAGCCCTCGCCCTTGACGACGAACTGTCCCTTGTTGGTGTAGATGACGACGCGCGCGAGTATAAGCGGGTTGCCGCGCATCTTCTCCTTGTGGCGCTTGAGATGGACGTGGGCGTGAAGTACCTGCATCTCGGCGTACTTGTCGGCAACCTCTTCGAGCATCTCCGCCACGTCGTCCGCCGACATCGGTTCAAGGAAGTCGACGTTCGAAATCTGGACATCCATATGCGACTCGTCGGTCCACGTCAGCGAACGCAGAACGTCCGTCTTGGTGATGATGCCTGCGGGTCCTCCGTCGTCTCCTACGACGACCAGCGACGAGAAGTCGCGGTCAAGCATACGCTCCATCGCCTCGTCAAGCGGTTCGTCGGTCTTCGTCGTCTCGACGGGCGAGTTCATTACGTCCTCGGCGGGGATGTCGAGCATCCTGTCGGCGTCGCCATGGCGAGGACCGAATCCGCCGTGGTCGCCTCCCGAACTTCCGCGCACCTCACCGGTTCCGCCGCCACCTTTGTCGGGCGTCTCCTCGCGGACGCTGAAGCCAAGTATGTCGTATAGTGAGACGATGCCAGCGATGTTGCCACCGTCGACGACCGGCACGCGTGAGACGGCGTTTTCGCGGAAGATGTTTATTATACGTCCAACCGAGGTACCGGGGGTTACGGTGATGAGGTCCTGAGTGTAGACATCCTCTACAGAAAGGACGTTTAACTGAGAGTTCACGTCGCGGAGGAGGTCGTTCGCGGTCACGACGCCGATGACGCGGTTTCCTTCCTTGACCGGGAGAACCTTGAAGTCGCTCTCAACCATCAGACGCGCCGTCTCGCGCACGTCCTCGCGCCGTCCGACGCGCGGCGGGTTGCCGACGAGCGAACTCGCCTTCTCGTCGGGGTTGACGTGCGACGATATCAGCATCCTACGCGTCACGACACCTTCGTAGTCGTCGTCCTCGATGACGACGGCTTCGTCGCCCGAATCCTGAAAGAAGCCCTTTATCTTGGAGGCGCGCGTACCGGGTTCAAACGTCTTGTACTCCGTCGAAACTACGTCTTCTATGTCCATGGGAACACCTTTGCCGAAACTTGTCGCCGTGTAGTAAGTCCCTTTCGGTCAAAAGATGGCGGTTGCCTGTTCAAGCTCCTCGGCGTACCGGGTTCCGAGGTAGGTAATTCCAAAGAGGACGGCGTTGTAGAAGCCGTGTGCGACGACCGGAACGACAAGGTTGTCGGTCATCTCGTAGATTGCGCCGAGTATGATTGCGAGGGCGAAAAGGACGCCGAGCGTTATCATAAGCTGGTTCAGTCCCGCGCTTAGACCGCCGTACGACGGAACGTGTACCGCCGAAAACACGACGCTCGCCACCAGTACGCCTCCGCGCGCCCCGAACGACTCCGTAAGCTTCGTCTGTATCACGCCCCGGAACAGGAGTTCCTCGCACGGTCCTATGACGAAGAGGGCGAGCGGTATCATGTAGAGCGCCAGCATCGGGTCTGACTCTATCTGCTGGGTCGTGGCGTGGTCCGCCGCCTGCTGACCCAACGACTCAAGAACGACGGTAACGCCGATAACCGCGGCAA
>JBKHFQ010000175.1:0-3187 GCA_046540135.1 Halobacteriales archaeon | reverse complement strand
GAACACGAAAGTCTAAAGCGACCACCGCGTCTTTGACGACCATGGTAGATGTCGCAGTAAACGGATACGGGACAATCGGAAAACGCGTCGCCGATGCCGTCGCCCTACAGGACGATATGCAGGTCGTCGGCGTGGCGAAGACAAAGCCCAACTTTGAGGCGCGCAACGCCGTTGAGAACGGATACCCGCTGTACGCCGCGGTTGAGGAGCGCGCCGACGAGTTCGCGGACGCAGGAATCGACATCGCGGGCGGCGTTGACGATATGCTCGAAAGCGCAGATGTAGTCGTGGACGCTACCCCTTCCGGAGTGGGGGCGCAGAACGCGAGCATGTACGACGATTACGACGTGAAGGCTATCTTCCAAGGCGGTGAGGACGACGATGTCGCCGAACGTAGCTTCAACTCGTCGGCGAACTACGACAACTGCGTCGACGCGTCGTCCGTGCGCGTCGTCTCGTGTAACACGACGGGGCTTCTGCGCGTCCTACATCCGCTTGAAAGCGACCACGGAATCGGGAAGGTGCGCGCGACGCTCGTGCGCAGAGGCGGCGACCCGTCGCAACACGGACGCGGACCCATCAACGACATTCTCCCTAACCCCGTTACCATCCCGTCACACCACGGTCCCGACGTGCGCACCGTCATGGATGTCGATATCACGACGACGGGGTTCAAGGTCCCCGCGACCCTGATGCACGTCCATTCGCTCAACATCGAGACGGACGCGTCGCGCGACGAGGTTATCGAGACGCTCGAAGACGAGTCCCGTGTCCGTTTCGTCGAACCCGATGACCGCGTCTCGAGCACCGCCGAAATCAAGGAGATGATGCTCGACGCCGGACGCCCGCGTGGAGACGCGTGGGAGAACATGGTCTGGCGTGAGTCGGTCACCGTTGAGGACGGCGAGGCGTACATGTTCCAAGCGATACATCAGGAGAGCGACGTCGTTCCCGAGAACGTGGACGCGATACGCGCGCTCGCCGGCACCGCCGACCGCGACGAGAGCGTGCGCGCGACGAACGAGACTCTGGGTATCTGAACGCGCGCCTCAGACGCGTCCCTGTTACGCCAACCTCCACGTGAAGTAATCCGTCCTCGGATGGAGGTCATATACCGCAACATGTAGTAGCCACGATATACTGTACCCGACATCTCGCACGGTCTGACCAAGTTTTATTACCCCCGCCGACTAACGACGTGTCGTTCAGGAGGACGAATATTTGAGCATACAGAACTCTGTTGAACTGCCGGTGAAACGCACGACGGGGGAGACGTTGAAGGAACGCCTGACGGAGAACGCGTACGAGCGCATACTACCCGCGCGTTACCTCAAGAAGGACGAGGACGGCGAGATAGTCGAACAACCCGAGGACCTGTTCGAGCGCGTCGCCAAGAACGTCGCTCTCGCGGAGGCGGTCTACGCCGCGGAACGGCGCGACGAGACGGTGTACGTCGAACCCGACGACGTAAAGCCCGACCACTCGAACCGCGACGAACTCGTCGCGGAGGTCTTCGGCGACGACGTGTCGCTTGGCGACGACATCGAGACGGCACTGACCGAGGAAAACGTCTCCAAGTTCGCTTACGACACAGTCGTGCCGAAGCTTGACGGCGGGGTCCGCGACGAGGTGGTTGAGACGCGCGAGCGGTTCCAAGAGGCGATGGAACATCTGTCTTTCATCCCTAACTCGCCAACTCTGATGAACGCGGGCGACGAGCTTCAGCAGCTGAGCGCGTGCTTCGTCGACTCGCCCGGCGACGACATGCAGGATATACACGAGACGGCGAAGGAAGCCGCCGAGGTCTTCCAGTCGGGCGGCGGCATGGGGTACGCCTTCTGGAAGCTACGCCCGTACGGCGACCCTGTCGGCTCGACGGGCGGTATCGCGTCGGGACCTATTACATTCATGCGTACGTTCGACCAGATGTGCCAGACGGTGGCACAGGGCGGCACGCGCCGCGGTGCGCAGATGGGCGTCATGCGCGTCTCGCATCCCGACGTCATCCAGTTTATTCATGCGAAGAACAAGGACGTCTCGCTCGCTCATACGCTCCGTCTCAACGACCCCGACGACTACACGCACACGTCGTTCACGGAGGCGCTTGACGAGGCGCGCGAACTCATCGACGGCGAAGGACGCGTTCCCGAGCATCTGCGGAACGCCGCCGAGGGACATCTGTCTAACTTCAACATCTCCGTCGGCGTCTCTCACGACTTCATGGAGGCGCTCGAAAACGCCGATGAGTTTACGTTCACCAACCCGCGTACGGGCGAACCACACATCGCTACGGAAGGGACGAAGGAGATATACGAGCGGTTCGGTCTCGGCGACCATGTCGAGGTCGGCGAGGTTCTGAGAGTCCCCGCCGACGAGATATGGGAGCGCATGCTCGAAGGCGCGTACGAGAACGGCGAACCCGGCGTCATCTACCTTGACCGCGTCAACGACGAACACTCGTTCGATACCGACGAGCACCCCGACCACGAGATGCTTGCGACGAACCCGTGCGGCGAGCAACCCTTGGAGGAGTACGAGGCGTGCAACCTCGGACATATAAACCTCTCGACGCTCGTCGCGCGCGACGCACCCGACTGGCGCGACTGGTACGCCTCACACGGCGACGAGTACGCCACGCTCGAAGACGCCGTCGGTGCGTTCCTTGACGAGGCTATCGACTGGGACGAGTTCGACGCGCGTATCGACACGGGCACGCGTTTCCTCGAAAACGTCGTCACGATGTCGGACTTCCCCATCGACAAGATAGAGGAGAAGGTTGCCGAGATGCGCAAAATCGGGCTGGGCATCATGGGACTCGCCCAGATGTACGTCCAGACCGGTATCCGTTACGGCAGCGACGAGGCGAACGAGGTGGCGCGCCAGGTGATGCGGTACATCAACCACGAGTCGAAACGCACGTCGCACGAACTCGCCGACGAGCGCGGCGTCTTCGACGAGTGGCACAAGAGTAAGTACGCCAACCCGACCGAGTACGCCGACTGGTTCGAGAAGCAGACGGGCGAGAGCGCCGAGGACTGGGGGGACGGCTATCCGGTTCGGAACCACAACACGACGACCATCGCGCCGACAGGTACGACGAGCATGATAGGCAACACGACGGGCGGATGCGAACCCATCTACAACGTCGCCTACTACAAGAACGTCTCCGACGACGTGCAGGGCGACG
>JBKHFQ010000174.1:0-3196 GCA_046540135.1 Halobacteriales archaeon | reverse complement strand
CGGTCGAAGCGCGCCGAGCGCAGGCTTGACTCGTTCATGCGCCACACCCCGGACCAGGTCTGGATACACGACGGAGACGGTGAGGTAATCGATGTCAACCAACGTGCGTGCGAGTCGCTCGGCTACGACAGGGACGAACTCCTCGGTATGAACATCAAGGATATCGAGGTAGGCGTTGAGCCCGACAAACTCCAAGACCGCTGGTCGAGCTACGGGTACGGTGACACCGTCGTCGTCGAAGGGAGGCATAGAAGGAAGGACGGCACCGAGTTCCCCGTTGAGGTAAACGTCGGCAAGGTTCTCATGGAGGGCGAAGAGCGTTTCCTCGTCATCGCGCGCGACATTACACGCAGAGAGACCGTCGAAAAGAGCCTTAGACGCCTGAGAAAGGAACACGAGACCGTCTTCGAAAACGTTCAGGACCCTGTCTTCCTTATCGACGTTGAGGACGGTGGCGAACGTTTCGTTTTCAGCCGTCTCAACCCGGCGTACGAGGAGCAAGTTGATGTCTCTGAGGCAGAGGCACGCGGTAGGACGCCGAAGGAGGTCTTCGGCGACGAGACCGGAGCCGAACTCGTCGACAACTACCGACGCTGTGTCGAGAAGGGCGATACGTTGAGTTACGAGGAGACTATCCAGGTGCCTGCCGGGGAGCGCACCTACCACACGAAGATAACACCCGTTTATTCGGGAGGCGGGGTAACCGCGGTAGTCGGAAGCGCGCGCGACATTACGGAGCGGAAGGAGCGCGAGCGCGAACTCGAACGTTACGAGGCGTACATCGAGAACACGTCGGACATAATCTCCCATCTTGACACAGACGGGACGGTGCTGTACCAGAGTCCGGCGGTCGAACGTGTCTTAGGGGTCGAACAGGGCGAATGGATAGGTGATAATGTCTTCGAACACGTACACCCCGACGACAGAGAGAGCGTTGCCCAAGAGTTCGCCAAACTCGCCGAAGGGGACCGTACCGTCGAAGAAGTTGAGTTCAGGATGAAGCACACCGACGGTTCGTACGTCTGGATAGAGGCTGTCGGCACCGACTGGCGTGGCTCGGAACTTGGCGGCGTCGTCGTGAGTTCGCGCGACATCACGGAGCGCAAGGAGAAGGAGCAGGAGTTACAGCGCTACCAGAAGATAATAGACAACTTCTCCGACGTAGTGACGTTGGTTGATAGTGACGGAGCTATACTGTACAACAGCCCCTCGGTACAGAGGGTTCTAGGATACGAGCAAGACGAGAACGTCGGGGAAAGTACGTTTGAGTACGTACATCCGGACGACAAACAGCATGTTATTCAGCAGCTCTCGTCTCTCGCTACTGAATCCGACAAGAAGGTTGAGAACGTCGAGTTCAGGATGCGACACAAGGACGGCTCTTACATATGGGTGGAAGCCGTCGGTGTCGACAGACGCGATACGGGACTCGACGCTATAGTCGTCAATACCCGCGACATCACGGAGCGGAAGGAACGCGAGCGC
The DNA here is from genome assembly GCA_046540135.1 of Halobacteriales archaeon. Lineage (GTDB taxonomy): Archaea > Halobacteriota > Halobacteria > Halobacteriales > Halorutilaceae > Halorutilus. Next base: position 1,711 of record JBKHFQ010000174.1, on the reverse strand, counting down.
GAACTCGAACGTAGCCGTGACCTTCTCCACCATACGGAGGAGATAGCTAACACAGGCGGATGGGAGATAGACCTTGACAGAGACACGATTAGATGGACGGAGGGAACACGCAGGATACACGGCGTCAAGGAGGGATACCAACCATCACTCGCTGAGGCTATCGGCTTCTACCATCCTGACGACAGGGAGAAGGTCAGGAGTATAATAGACACGTTCGGAGAGGACCGCGACAGGTTCGACGAGGAGCTACGTATAGAGACGCGCGACGGCGACGAACGGTGGGTACGGTCGCGCGGCGAGGTCGTCCGCGAGGACGACGAGGTTGCCCGTCTACGCGGCGCTATACAGGACATCACCGAACGCAAGGAGCGTGAAAGTAGCCTACAGGAACAGAAGGAACTGCTTGAGGAGAAGAAGGAGCAGATACAGTTCTTCAACAGTCTTCTGCGCCACGACATGCTCAACTCGATGACCGTGGTACGTGGGAGTGCGCGGGACCTGCTCGACACGCTTTCCGAGAACGACGAGGGGTACGAAAGCGCCGAGAAGATACACAGACGCGCCGACGACGTGGTCGACCTTACCAACCGCGTCCGTTCGGTTCTGAGACGTATCACGGGCGAGGAAAGTCGCGAACTCGTCCCGCATAACCTCGCCGAGATAGCCGGGAACCGTGCCGAGCAGATAGGCGAGGTCTACGGCGTCGAGATAGACGTAGACGTTCCCGACGAGGCGTACGTCGAAGCCGATGAGTTCCTTGACGACGTGGTCGACAACCTCCTGATAAACGCCGTCGAGCACAACGACAAGGAGAACCCGCACGTCAACGTCTCTGTCGACTTGAACGACCACGTCGTTCTCCGTATCGCCGACAACGGACCCGGTATACCCGACGAGATGAAGGAAGCCGTATTCGGACAGGGTGAGAAGGGCAGACGTAGCGGGGGTGTCGGCTTCGGTCTGTACTTCGTCGAGTCGATGGTCTCGGAGTACGGCGGCGACGTCTACGTCGAGGACAACGAACCCGAGGGTTCTGTCGTCGTGGTCGAACTTCCCAAAGCCGACGGAGTGGACCGTTGACCGACGTTCTCACCGCCGTCACAGTTAAACGACCACCGCCTCTAATGGATACTCAATGACCGACTCCGAGAAGACGCCTACAGTAGCAGTCGCGGGCGACGAGGAAACCGTCCGCGTTGTGAAGGGCGCGCTGTCGGACGAGGACCTACGTGTCGAAGCCGTCGAACCCGACGACCTGCGTGAGTTAGACGGCGGAGATGAACCTGACTGCGTAATCACCGACGACGGAGAACTTCTCGAACGTATAGGGGGCAGAGACGTCCCCGTCGTCTACGTCACCGGCGGTGCGCTCAACGCCGCCGACGCCGCCGACGCGGGTGCAGTCGAAGCCGTCGAACCCCCGCTTGATGACCCCGAGATGTTCGGGCGGCGGGTCCGTAGATACGCCAAAGCTGCTCACGAACGGCAACACGCGAAACAAAAGACCGAAGCATGGAAAGGAAAGGTCGGGTACGAGGCTTATGTCGATGACCCCAACATACTCGTCGGTGTTCTTGATACTGACGGGAACCTCCTCTATCCCAACCCACTATCCTTGGAGTACATAGACGCCGACCCAGAAGCCGTCGTAGGAAAGCCGTTCTGGGAGACGGATTGGTGCGATAGCAGTTCCGAACACCTCCTGATGGAA
>JBKHFQ010000173.1:0-3249 GCA_046540135.1 Halobacteriales archaeon | reverse complement strand
TACGACTATGACTCCGAAAACCCACCTGAACTCCGTCTCGCAGACCGGTGGATCCTTTCGCGTCTGTCACGCGTCGCCGAAGAAGTGAAGGAGGAGATGGACGCTTACAGGTTCGACACCGCTCTCCAGGCGGTACGCGAGTTCACGTGGAACGAACTCGCAGACGACTACCTCGAACTCGTCAAAGGTCGCTTGTACGAGGAGGAAGGAGAGGGTCACGACGCAGTCCGTTGGACGCTCCGGACGGTACTCGAAGCCGTCGCGGTCGCAGTCTCGCCGTTCGCGCCTTTCTTCTCCGAGGAGGTCTACGACGCCTTCGGCGACGGAAGCGTACACACTGCCGACTGGCGCGCGGTCGAGATGCTCGACGAGGACGCGGAGGAGGACGGCGACGTACTCGCCGATGTCGTCGCTTCGGTGCGGCGTTGGAAGAGCGACGAAGGAATGGCTCTCAACGCCGAGATGGGACGCGTCGAGGTGTATACGGACGCTGAGTTCGACGCCGCTGACGCAGGAAACGCACTCAACGCCGATGTCGTCATCAAGGACGGCGAACCCGAACTCGAAGAGGTTCCCGTCGAGGTCGACCCCGATATGAGCGTCCTCGGACCGGAGTTCCGCGACTCGGCGGGCGATGTCGCAGAGGCGCTACAGCAACGCGACGTCGCGGCGGTCGTTAAGGAGAAGGACGAGGGTGTTGTCGGCGTCGATGTCGACGGCGAGACGCACGAACTCGACGCAGATGCCGTCGGTATCGTCAACGAACTCCGTAGCGGCGGCGAAGAAGTCGAAGTCCTCGAAACAGACGGCGCAACGGTTCTGGTCTACAGGTAGTCAGTCTCGCGCGTCGTAGTCGCCCGCTTCCTTCCACCGCTTCCGGTTCTCGACGTAACTCTGGGCGTACACGGGGATCTGCTCTCGCACCGCCTCGTTGAGTTCGCGCGTCTCGGCGGGGACGCCGTACGCCAGACTGCCTGACGGAACTTCCTGCCCTTCGCGCACCACGGCACCCGCGGCGACCACGCTCCCTTCGCACACCGTCGCGTCGCGCAGGACGGACGAACCGATGCCGACGAGGCAGTCGTCCTCGACGCGCGCTTGGTCGACGGTGACGTTGTGACCGACCGTCACACCGTCGCCTATCTCTGCCTCGTGTAGCATCGAGTGGTCCTGTACGTTCGACTCCTCGCCGACCGTCGTCGGTCCTATGTCGCCGCGGATACAGACGAAGGGCCAGACGCTCGACCGCTCGCCGAGCGTCACGTCACCGACGACGTACGCGGTTTCGCTAACGAAAGCCGAGTCGGGAATCGACGGCGCATCTCCTTCCAAGGAACGTATCATACGCCGAAGACGTACGCAACCGTCTTAGAGCTAACCCTCGCGCGCCGCCGAAACGCGCAGAACGAGGTAGTAGACGCCGACCGCCGCGCCGACGACGGGGAGCGTACACGCGGCGATGAGACCGAACGAGGGACCCCAGAGGTAGTTCTTCGCCGTCAGAACCTCCGCCTGTCTGTAGACGCCGAACGGGACCAGGAACTGCCCGATAGCACCTGTTAGGACGGCGACGTAAAACACCGTTGACCCGTTCCGCCACGTCACAAAGACGGTCGGGAGAGCAACCGCTATCAGGACGACGCCGGCGACGACCGACGCGAGCGACGGGTACTCGTCTCTTCCGACGGGGTACGCCATGCAGAAAACCGTGCGCCTCACGTATTAAGGGTTCCGTCGTTCCGTAACAGATATACGGGGCGTCGGCATACCACGGGTACAGGGACCGTGGGGTAGCCTGGCCCATCCTCGGCCGCTGGGGGCGGTCGGACTCGAGTTCAAGTCTCGACGGTCCCATTACGCTTTTTACGCGCGCCGGCTTTCTCCGGATATGACCGACGTTGAGGGCGCCTTCTGGGGTCTGTTCCTGCTCCTCGCGGGACTCGGGGTCTTCTACGGTAGCTTCCGCGCTCTCAAGCAGCGCAACCTTATACGGAACACCGCGACAGCGAAGGCACGGTCTGTACCTATGGGGACTGTTGAGTTGGAAGGCAAGGCACGGTCCGACAAACCGTTGAAGTCGCCCTTCGGCGGCGATAACTGTGTCGTCTGTGAGTACGATGTCGAGGAGTACCGAATGACCGATGACGGCATGGAATGGCAGACGGTCGAGTCGGGCACCGAGGCGCTACCGTTCCGGGTTGACGACGGGACGGGCGAGGTGCGCGTCGAACCCGACGGCGCCGAGTTTAGCCTCGAAAGGGACACGCGTATAGAGGTAGACGGCTCAGAGGAACCGCCGGAGAGGATACGCAAGTTCCTGGAAGACGAGGGCGTTCAAGCCGACGGCTTCTCCGATATCATCGGCATCGATGGTTCTGTCAACGACAGGCGGTACACGGAAAGGCTCGCCCCTGTCGGAGACACGGTCTACGTCTTCGGCGTTGCGGAGAGCGAAGACGGAGAAGCCGTCATACGCGAGGTAGACGACGCACCGACGTTTCTCATCTCCGACACGACGGAGGAACAGACGGCGAGACGGAAGACGTGGGAGTGGCGTGGCATGTTCGTCCTCGGCGTCCTTCTCTCGGCGGGCGGTCTCTGGCTTTTCCTGTCTTCGATAGGGATTGCCTAAGATTTTTGTGCAGACGCGATAGTTGCGTACCATGGTCTCTGCATCCGAAATGGTCATGTGGTTCGCGGCGGCGCTCATCGTCCTTGGCGTGGTGGCGTACGCCGTCATGATATACAACGGTCTCGTGCGCCTCCGGAGGAACGTCGACAAGGCATGGAGCAACATCGACGTACTCCTGAAACAGCGTTCGAGCGAGCTCGACAACCTCATCGACACGACGGAGGAGTACATGGAGTACGAGGAGGAGGTTCTGCAGAAGATAACTGAGGCGCGCGCTCAGGTACAGGAGGCTGAGTCGCCTAAGCAGGAGGCGGAGGCGGACGAGGCGCTCAAGGGGGCACTCGCCGACATATCCGCGACTGCGGAAGACTACCCTAAACTGCGTTCAAGCGAGAACTTCCAGCAGCTCATGGAACGCATATCTTCGTTGGAGGAGCAGATAGCCGACAGGCGCGAGTTCTACAACGAGTCGGTCAACCGGTACAACATACGGATAGAGCAGATTCCGTACGTCTTCGTCGCCAAGGCGTTGGATTACGAGGAGAAGGAGCTTTTCGAGGCATCGCCCGAGGCAAAACAGAACGTCGACGTCGGCGCGGCTTTCGGCAACTAAGATT
>JBKHFQ010000172.1:0-3267 GCA_046540135.1 Halobacteriales archaeon | reverse complement strand
ACCTGAACGCCGTCCCACTCGGTGCGCTCGTAGGTCGTGAAACGCGTCCCGCAGCCCACGCACTCACGTCGCCTGCGCACGGCGCTTCCGCCGTCCGTAGGTCGTGAATCGACAACGTTCGTCGAGTCTGCGTCGCAGCTTGGACAGTTCATCTCTTTCTCGGACTCCACTACATCTTGGGTGTACATCAGTCTTGCCCGACAAGATGTGGGAGTGTCCCCCATCTATTAAATCTTGGGTGTTTCTACAACTATGCTTGTGGTAAATCAAATGGGTTTGAATTACTACCGTGCAAAAGGGTTATACGCCGCAGGTGCGAACTCGGATTATGCCCAAGATAGAGTTAGACGCCGAGCTTCTGGAGCGTATCGACGGACATCTCGAAGAGGGCGAGACACGACAGGAGTTCATAGACGAGCTTCTGGATATCTACGAGAGCGAGGGTGCCTTCCTACAGGAAGGCTACTCCGAGTAACCTCTATTCTGCGCCACCGTTCTTTGTTACTGAACCTTTCGATAACCGTAGCCCGCCTACGAGCATGATTCCCAGAAGACCCACCGAGCCGATGTACATCGCATCGAGCGTCGGGCTGAACGCCATTACTGACCTACGACCGAGGTATGCGACCGCGAGCGTGAGGACACCCATCCCTGCGAGTAGCGCGCGGAGACGACGGCTGTCGAACCACCAGCGACCCGTCATCGAAGCGAGTATAACCGACGCGATGAGAGCGAGCGTCACGGCGTACTGAAGTAGCTGTACGGTCGGTGTGTACTCGGTGACGACTCCGAGGCTTGTGGGGCTAAGCGCGACGTGTGCCGGAAGCGTGGCGAGAGCCGTGACCAGACCTACCCTCGTGCTTCTCGTCGACAGAGAGCCTTTCCAAGCGAGTACCGTCGCCACCGCGAAGAGCGAGAATATGAGTATCGCGGTCCAGAAATGGAGCGACAGTATCTCCATCCTGTACTCGAAGACCGTCTCGCGTCCGAGGTAGACCTGTACGGGGGTTAGGACGGTGCCGAGCACGACAAGCGGCGCGACGCGTCTGTCGACCGCCGATGAGCGCCATGCGACCCAGCCCGAACCGACGATGGCGAATCCGGCGAACATCGCCACGAACCTGTGTATCCATTCGTAGAAGCTCGGTACCGACGCCGGGAACAGGTTGAACGGTCCCGTGTCGCACTGGGGCCAGTTAGCTTGGCACGCAAGCCCTGAACCCGTTGCCTTCGCGGCGACGCCGAGGACTATCGTCCCGGCGACCAGCGCCAAGGTTGCTGTTAGAAGATGGCGGAACCTGATACGTCTGAGCCAACGCGGACCTCTGCCGAACAGACGGCTGTCCGTGGACATTATCTCCCCCTACGCTCCCGTCTTACTTAGGATGCGCGATACCGACTCAGTCTTCTTTGACGACGACCTGTCCGACCATTCCCCCGCGTTCGTGCGGTATGCAGAAGTAGCTGTATGTGCCGGGAACCTCGAACGTGTGCTCGTACGTATCGCGTACACCGATGCGCCCGCCGCGGTCGTCGTACCATGCGTCGCGTGCCTCCTGTTCCGACGAGAAGTCGCCGCTTGCGAAGAACTCGGCTTCGTCCGGTATACCTCCCTCGTACGCGGTCACCGTGTGGTCCGCGCCGCTCGTGTTCCTCCATCCGACGGTGTCGCCGACGGTCACCTCGAAGGTCTCGGGAACAAACGCCATACGGCGCATACCGACGTCACAGCCTTCTCCGTCGCATAGATTCCTCTCGCCCATGACCGACAGACAGCCGGATAGCGATGCGAGCGCCCCCGCTCCCGTTGCGAGCAAGGTGCGTCTTTTCACGTCCGAAGTACGGCGCGTCGGCGCATAACCGTGTTGGTTCGCGCTTAGAACACGAGGTAGTTGCGTCAGATTCTTTAGATTCTCTCAGCCAAGTACACCGTACCGTCGTAGATGAACCGTCTCGTTCCGTCCGTACGGAAGAAGATGTTTTCTACCGTCCGGGAGTCTGTTTGGACGCGGACCTCTTCTACCCCGTCGTCGAAGAACGGAACTGCGTACCTGAGACCCTCGTCAACACCGTACAGCGCCTCGCGTGGGACAGTTGTCGCGTCGTCTCGCCCCTCCACACGCCGGACCACGAAACCCGTGTCTTCGCCGTCGCTTCCTTCGGCGCTGACCTCGACGGTGTCGCCGGAACTCGTTGACGATGCGTCCTCCGGTGGTTCGACTGAGAGGCGCGGCGCATCCACCTCGAAAGCCGCTGCAGGGTGATAGCCGTCGATTGAGACGGATGGGTCATGCGCGTACACGCCGCCGCCAAGCGGTCCAAGGACGAAGTCGTCGCCCCTTCCGTCGCCGTCGAGGTCGTCTATGTACGAGTAGTCCCCGGCTACCGCGCCCGCACTTCTCTCTCGTCCTTCGAGACTGTGGAAAAGACGTAGCCTCTCCGTCGTCGTGTCGCCCGGTTCGACGGTTTCGAACTCACCGGGGCGAGCACCGAGGTTGGTCGTGACGCGAACCCAGCTTCCGTCCACCAGCTTGTACAGCGAGAACGAGGCGTGCAACGGGCTTCCTGTCCCCTCGGACCGGTTGACAAGCCTGAAGTCGACCTCCTCGCCGTCATCGCTTGGTAGTTCTACGGTCTCGCGCGACGGTTTGAGGTAGACCGGTGTCGTTTCGTCGGCGTCGTGGTAGAAGTTGAGGCGTTCTCCGTCTGTCCTCCTCGGTAGCTCTTCGCCCTCGAAACGTGACTCCTCCGATGGTCCGGGAGAGTCGGCGCTCCACGTTACGACCGTTAGACCGTCGTCGCGCGGGTCGACTGTACCGCCGCCGAACGGGTACTCTCCCTCCGATAACTCGCCGTCGTCGGAGACAACCGCGTACTCGCCGACGTACCCCGTATCGGGCGCGAGTTCGACGGTTTCGGGAAGCCACGCGTCGCGGTCGTACTCGCCGTTGAGGTACCACGCGCCGTCGTCGCGTTCAATGTCGGGCGCTTCGTTTGCCAAGTCATGCGCTTCCGTCGGGACAGCGTAGAGAATATCGCCGTCCTCATTCTCCGCGACCCCGTCGTACGGGGGTAACGACGCGAGTTCGTACGTCTCGTTACCCTCGCCGTCGTTCACCCAGACCGTACGCAGTATCGGAGGTCCGTCCTCGTCGCCGTCCTCGGCGAGACGCGCTATCCTGTCGTAGCCCGCCGCGGTCAGTCCGACTGTTTCGAAGTCGACTATGAAGTCGTCTCCCTGCGGAGGTATGCGGCTTAGCATCTCAT
>JBKHFQ010000171.1:0-3298 GCA_046540135.1 Halobacteriales archaeon | reverse complement strand
CGGGCGGCGCTCATACGCACCATCTCCTCGGTTTCCTCCTCAAGTACCGCCGCAAGTTGGTCGACGACATCCGCTTCTTCCGCATCCACTCCGATACGTGCGAGGGCTTCTGCCGCCGTACCGCGCACCTCGGACGAGTCGCTGTCGAGTGTCTGTACGAGAAGACCGACAGCTTCGGGGTCGCCTATTCGTCCCGCTGTCTCCGCCGCCTTCGAGCGAACGTGTGGCTGGACCTTTCTCTCGGGGTCGAGAAGTTCGAGTATCTTTTCGGTCGCCCTCTCGCTTCCGATACGTCCGAGTGCGTCCATAGCCTCCATCTTCGTATCGTTGTTGTTGACCTCGCCGAGAAGGACATCTACGGCGGCTTCATCGCCGATACGTCCGAGCGCCTCCACCAATTCGAGACGCATGAACGTCGTGTCGTAGCCCTGTATCCCCAACGCCTCGATGATAGGCTCGGGATTCTTCTCCGCCTTGAACCTCTTTAGACCCGAAAGTACGGGCGGGAACTCGGTAAAGTCGTTGTCGTAGAAACCGAGCGCTTCGAGCTTGTCCTTCGTGGTCTCCGGCTCGTCGTCTTCATCGTCCTCTTGCTCGTCTTCTTTCTCATCCTCCTGCTCGTCCCCGGCTTCCTCAGACTCGTCGGGTTCGGTGTCCTCGTCGTCTTCCGCCTCAGATTCGTCTGTTTTCTCTTTGGCTCCGTCGTCGTCGCTCTTGTCGTCGTCGGTTGCTTCTTTGGTTCCTCCTTCTTCTTCGGCTTCGTCGGTTTCGTCTTTCACCTCATCTACGCCATCTTCTACACCCTCGTCGCCTTCGGTGGCTTTGTCTTCCCTCTCAACGTCTTCGGGGTCTTTCTTGCCGGATTCCTCGGCGGCTTCCGCATTCCCTTCGCCGTCATCGTCCTCCTCCTCACGGCGCTCGACCGCCTGCTCTATCCAGTCCTCGGCTCTTGACACCGAGGTGTCGGCGGCTTCCGCGACCACGTCGGCGTCGGTGTCGGCGAGGTCCGCCACCGTCCCTATCCCGGCGTCTTCGAGACGGTCGGCGTACGTCGGACCGATTCCGTCGATATCCTCCAAGGAGTCGCTCATAGACGAACTACCGTAGGACGTGACAAGTATCTTGCCTTAGAACGGGGACTCTATCTCCATCGCCGTGCCGCCTCCGCCGGTCCCTATCTCAACCTTGTCGACGCCTTCGACGGAACGGGGTAGCTTGTTACGTATGGCGGACATCGTCGAGTCGGAGATGCCGCATCCCGAACAAGCGCCTTCGAGCGAGAGTCGGAGAAGACCCTCGTCCTCGTCGAGTTCCTGGATAACCGCCTTTCCGCCGTGTCCCTGTATCTGCGGGAAGTTACGGTCAAGGAACTCGTGGACGCGCCCTTCGAGGCTGTCGTCGTACTCGTCGCTGTCCTCGATAGACGGCGTCTCGACGCGGAAACCCGCGCGTCCGTCCTCCACGACGTAGTCGACGGTGCATCCGTCAACCGCCGCCGCGGCTTCTTTCTCGACGTAGACGGGTACGTCGTTGTCTTCGACGGTGACCTCGTCCGTGTCCGCGGACGCCGAGAACTCAAGGGTGTACGAAGCCTCTCCGTCGGCGTATTCGACCGAGACGCTCACGCCGTGTCCGTCCATGCCGCGTTCGTCGAGCAGGGCGCGTATCTCATCCTCCGCCTTGGGCGTCACGTCCACCTGTATCTCGTCGGTCATACCTGAGATTCGTCGCCGACGCGTAAAAGCTTCACGGGCGCAGGCGCGCGAGTTCGTCGGGGAGTTCGTCGGACGAAACCGGGGGCGAACACGTGAACGAACGGCAGACGTAGCCCGTCCCGCCGTCGCGTTTCTCGCGCCCCTTCCAGACGGGTGCATCGGCGAGTTCCCCGAAACGTTCAGCGATTTCCTCGTCTGTCGGTGGACGCGGAGCGATTAGCGCCCCTGCGGCGTACGTCGACGCGAGAGCGTCGCGCCACGCGGCGTGTTCGTCGACAGGTACGACCTCGACGGGGTCGACGTGACGGTTAGCGGCGAGAACGACCGACTCGTGACCGACGGGTTGACGTTCGGCGTCTGGTACGAGCGCGTCGACTGCTTCGCGTGCAGGTTTCTCGAAAGAGTCGTCGAAGGACGAGAGTGCGACAAGGACGTCCGCCGCGACACCCGCGCTCGCGGGCGTTGACGCGTCCGTCGTCTCACGCGGTCGTGCGACAAGTTCCTCGCCGCTCGCGGGCGTGTAGTACAGCGTTCCATCTTTGAGGAACTCGTCGACGATACCGTCTCCAAGTTCGAGAGCGAAACGGAGAGCGTCGACGTCGCCCGTCGCGCCGAACAGGTCGAGAGTACCACGCGCGACGAAGGCGTAGTCGTCAAGGTAGCCGTCTACCGCGACCTCTCCGTCCTTGTAACGCCGCGATAGGGTACCGTCGTTCCAGAGCGTCTCGCGGACGAACGACAGCGCGTCGTCGGCGAGTTCAGCGTAGCGGTCGTCGAGTACGACGCCGCCCTGCGCGAGCGCCGAGACGGCGAGTCCGTTCCACGACGCCAGCACCTTCTCGTCTCGGTCCGGGCGCGGGCGGTCCTCACGCTCGACGCGCGCCCTTTCACGCACCTGTTCGAGAGCCTCGTGCGTCCCTCCAACCGTCTCGTCGCGTTCTTCGGCGAGTTCCTCGACGGTACGCGAGACGGTGAGGACGTTGCGCCCCTCGAAGTTTCCTCCGTCGGTGACGCCGTAGCGGTCGACGAAAAGCGACGCGTCGTCACCGAGCGCGGCGCGCGCCTCGTCGGGCGTCCAGACGTAGAACGCACCTTCGACGCGTTCGCCGTCGCGGTCGCTCTGCGCCGAAAGCGTTGAGTAGAATCCTCCTTCGGGCGCAAGCATCTCGCGTTCAAGGAAGTCGAAACAGCGCCTCGCCGCGTCTGCGTAACACTCGTCGCCCGTGACGCGGTGTAGGTCGAGCAGGACGCGCGGTATCTCGGCGTTGTCGTACAGCATCTTCTCGAAATGCGGCACGGTCCAGTTGGAGTCGGTGCAGTAGCGGTGGAAGCCGCCTCCGACGTGGTCGTGTAGACCGCCGCGTATCCATGCATCCGCCGTCTCGCGGGCGATATCCAGAAACACGTCGCGACCGGTGCGTTCGTGTGCGCGCAGGAGAACATCCAGGCGGGTCGGATGCGGGAACTTCTGCCCCCCTCGGAAGCCGCCGTTCGTCCGGTCGGCTTCGTCTACAAGCGCACCTCCTGCGGTTACGACTAGGTCGTCGGGTGCCTCGCCGGGCGACGCAACGCCGGGCGACGAC
>JBKHFQ010000170.1:0-3309 GCA_046540135.1 Halobacteriales archaeon | reverse complement strand
AGTCATCGGCGACGCTTGCGGAACAGCAGGAGTACGTAGTCTCGTCCATCGCCGATGTCGGACCCGTTACGGCGCGCGCTCTTCTTGACGAACTGGGGAGCGTCGAAGCCGTCATGACCGCCGACGAGGACGAGCTACAGAACGCCGAGGGCGTCGGTGAGAAGACGGCGGCGCGCGTCCGCGAGGTCGTAGCGTCCGAGTACGAGGGGGAGCCATGAAGATACACGAGGCACTCCAAGACTACCTCGGTATCTCGAAGCGCGCCGTCGCTTCGCTCTACAAAACCCTCGCACTCATGGGGTTCTCGGCGGGTCTATCGTTAGTCCTCATCGCGCTTCTCGTGCCCGAAACGGCTGTCTTCACAGTCCGCTTCTTCGCCTCGGACATCGCGCTCGACCTTGCCGACGACCTACGCGTCTCGCCGCGTTTCCTCGTCGCCCTGTACGGCTCTCTCGTCTCAACCGTCTCCGCGGCGTTCTACCTGTTCACCAAAGGATTCGTCCATTCGGTCCGTCACGAGAACGTCTCTGCGCACCAGGTCGGTCTCCGTTTCATAGTCTTCGTCTCGTTCGCGGTCGGTCTGGTTGGCGCACGCGCGGTCGTCGTCCTTGCGGGGCTTGTTGGTGAAGGAAAGGACTCGGGAACCTTCCTCGGACTTCCGATTCAACAGCTTGACTTCGGCGCGGTGCATATACACCACTACTTCTACGGCTTCGTGACGCTCGCGGTCATCGGCTGGATTGCGGTCTTCCGCGACGACTACTCGAAACGTCTCGTCGCCGTCCTGTACGGTCTTGGAATGGGGGTCTTCATGGACGAGGTCGGCATGCTCCTTACGGGGGGCGCGTACTACGCCCGTTCGACGTACTTCGCGGTCGTCGTATTCGTCGCGCTCTTCCTCGCCGCCCTGTACTGGGACCTGCGTCGGGCGAACCGCGAAGGTCCGTCAGAAGTAGACGGGTAACGTGACCCCGACGACCGGTCCGAATACGACGAGAAAGACGGCGAGTGCGACGACGAGGAACAGACCACCTACGGGGAGACGCCAGAGCGCCCATTCGCGCCTCTCGATAAGGTCGGCTTCCTCGTCGTCGGATATCATGAACATCTCGTCTTCGAGCGCGCCGTCGCCGCCGACGACGAGCGCATCCTCGTTCCGTGCCGAGGAGACGCCGTCGCGTCTTTCCACCGTGCCGAAGACGTAGACGGACTCTTCGGGTAGTATGAGGTTCTGTCTGTAGCGCCGGTCGTTGTCCTTCCCTGACCTGTCCGCCGGGAATCCGATGTCTTCGGTTTCGACGAACCTACGCACGGGTTCAGGACCCTTCTCCGAACTGTCGACGTACACCGTCGTCTCGTCCTCGGGGTCGAGGTCGTACGTCGCCTCGTCGTCGGGTTCGACGAGTACGCGTCCCGTTCCGTCGTCGACGTAAAACGGCGTGTGCAGAACACCGCTCTCGACGGTCCGCCAGCTCCCTCCAGCTTCGTCGTCGTTGTCGTGGTACTCCTCGACCTCGTACTCTGCTATCACGCAGTCGTCCTCTGAGAAGGGCGCACGGAGTGTTTCGAGGTCTGAGATCACCGCATTCCCTTTTATCTCGGAGGTTCCTATTGAGAGCGACTCCACCTCTTCGGTCGGTGTGTCCTTGATGAGCGTCCTCTGTTTCCGCCTCCTAATCCCAGTACGGACGAGCCAGACGCCGCCGAAGATGGCGATGACGGCGTACACGACGGAGACTATCCACGACCACGGCGGACCGTCGTTACGTAGGTAGGCGCGCGCCGGTTCGTCGGGATTGTAACTGACTGTTGCCTCCTCACCCACGCTGTACTCCGAGACGACGCTCTGCGCCCACGACCTGTCGTCGCGCCATCGCTGGAAGCCGCCCGGGAAGACGTTGTCGTTCGTGTACGTCTCGCCGTCGACGGTGTACTCGTACTCCACAATCGGGCTATACGACTCGTCGCCCTCGTCGTCGGTCTTGACGTTGACGTCCGTCGCCTCCACCGTCGCCGTCGCCTCAGCCGTGTTCTCCTGCACGGCGACTTGGTGTTGCAGGACGGTGACAAAGAAGAAGCCGCCGAAGATGCTTGCGAACAGTAGGAGGGCGACGCCGCCTAACCCCTTCTTGTCCATACCCTCGACTCGGACGGTCGGATTATCAGAGTTACGCTCGTCCGAGCAGTTCGAGAGTCCTTTCGAGCGCGTCGAGACGGCGTTCGACGGCGTCGGGGTCGTCGGCGCTCTCGGCGGCGTCCCGCGCGAGACGCCGTGCAAGCGTCCTCAGGTGTTTGTCAACCTCGGCGCGTTCGTTGTCCCGTGGACGTACCTCGCCGTCACCATCCTCCACGTCTTCACCGGTTTCGGCTTCCTTCTCGTCCGTCTCCGTTCCTGTACTCCCGTCCTCCACGTCGTCGGAGCTAAGCTGTCGGCAGACGGCGCAGAACACATCGCCTTGGTACTGGAACAGCGGGTTACCGCAGTCGTCGCAGGCGTCGTCGAGCATCGTAGCGCCGCGTGTCAGCGCCTCGCTCATGACGCGCGTCTCGTCGTCGGTCATGGACGTAGAACGTTACGAACACCCTAAAGTCCGACGCCCTAACCCTTAACTAGTACACATACATACACAGAATATGGGCACGAAGACGGTATCGCTTTCGGACGACGCGTACGAGCGCCTCGCCGCTGAGAAACGCGAGGGCGAAAGCTTCAGCGACGTTGTGCGCCGTCTCACTCAAGGCGTCGACCTCAAAGAGTTTCACGGCGTTCTGAGCGACGAGACGGCGGACGAAATAGAGGAAAGTATCGAGCGTTCGCGCAGACGGAACGAGGAACGGCGTGCCGATAGGAAGAATCGAATCTGGAATGATTCTTGACACGACCTTCCTCGTTGACCTTCTCCGTGGAGAGGATGCCGTCGAAGAGGTAGTCGAAAGAGCCAACTCCGAAGCCGTGTTTGTCACCCCTATCTCTGTGATGGAACTGTATGAAGGGGCATCGCTTGCCGCTGACGCCGACGAGAAACACCACGTCGAAAGCCTTCTGGACGGTCTGAAGGAGATGGGGTTCGACGTTCCGGCGGCAAAGCGCGCGGGCGAAATAAACGCACGACTCCAAGAGCGTGGACAGCCGATAGATGCCGAGGATGTTATGATCGCCGCGGTCGCCCTCGAAAACGACCAAGCCGTTATGACCCGCAACCTAGACGACTTCGACAAGATAGATAACCTCGAAACCGTGGCGTACTGACTCTACATCCGCACCATCTGAGCGTGCGGTACGCCGTCGACGCGCAGAACGCGTTCCTC
>JBKHFQ010000169.1:0-3321 GCA_046540135.1 Halobacteriales archaeon | reverse complement strand
GGCAACGTTCACGGCGGGATGAGCGGAAGCGCGTTAAAACCCGTCGCACTCCGGTGCGTCTACGACCTTTACGAGGCGCTTGACGTTCCGGTCGTCGGCGTCGGCGGCGTTTCGAGCGCCGAGGATGCGGTTGAGTATATGCTCGCCGGCGCTCGCGCCGTAGAGGTCGGAACCGCCGTATGGGAAGGTATCGACGTACTCGGCGAGATAGCTGACGGCGTCGAGGCGTACAAGGAGCGTAAGGGGCTGTCGCACGACGAACTCGTCGGACGGGCGCACGAACTCGCGCCGATGGAGAATGAAGCCGACGAGGAGGGTGGCGCATGAGACCTATCACGCTTGAGGTGACCGAGCGTGTCAAGGAGGGCGACGGCATCGCAACCCTCCGTTTCGACCGCTCGTTCGACGTTTCGCCCGCCGAGTTTGGCATGTTCTGGATACACGGCGTCGACGAGATACCCATGTCCTTCGCGTACGAAGACGGCGTCACCGTACGCGGCGTCGGTGAGGCGACGAACGCGATGCTCTCGATGGAAGAGGGCGATACGCTCGGCGTCCGTGGACCGTTCGGCACGCCTTTCGACGTACCCGACGACGACGTGGTGATAGTAGGCGGCGGGACCGGAATGGCACCCGTCGCCCTCCTGACCGAAGCCGCGTCGGCGAACGGTGCGGACGTGACGACGCTCATCGGCGCGGGCACCGCCGACGAACTTGTCTTTGAGGACCGTCTCAGCGATGTCGCCGACGTACGCGTCGCCACGGAGGACGGTAGCGCCGGATACGAAGGGCTCGTCACCGGCTTGCTCGACGAAGTCCTTGAGGATAAGGGCGCGCCGTCGAGCGTTGCCTCGTGCGGTCCTGAGCCGATGATGTCCGCCGTACTCGACCGTTTCGACGACCGCCCCGAGGATGTCCAACTCTGTCTCGAACGTTACATGAAGTGCGGCGTCGGCATCTGCGGTTCGTGTTGCATAGACGATACCGGGTCACCCGTCTGCTCCGACGGACCCGTCTACCGCGGCGACGAACTGGCGAACGGCGAGTTCGGTGTCTACCACCGCGACGCCGCGGCGCGGAAGGAGTACTTCTAAGAGACACGCCCGCGTTCGTCGTCCATGCGACGCGCACGTTTCGAACACGAAAACCTGTTACACGAAGGAACGTTGGAAGACGGCACTATCGTTTCCGAGAGCGGCGGCGAGTACGACGCCGACGAGGTCAACTTCCTCGCTCCGTGCAACCCGACGAAGGTCATCGGTGTCGGTCGCAACTACGCAGAACACGCAGACGAACTCGGCAACGATGTACCCGACTTTCCGCTCTTCTTCCTCAAGCCGTCGACCTCCGTCATCGGAGCGAGCGACGGTATCGTCTATCCCGAGACAACGGACGACCTCCATTACGAGGCGGAGTTAGGCGTCGTCATCGGACGGGCGTGCCGCGACGTGACCGAGGACGAAGCACTTGACTACGTAGGCGGCTACACCTGCGTCAACGACGTGACCGCACGCGACTGGCAGGGGCGCGAGTCGCAGTGGTTCCGTGCTAAGGGCGGCGACGGATTCTGCCCCATCGGTCCGTGCATACACGACGAACATATCGAGGACCGTAGTATCGAGACGCGCCTCAACGGTGAGACGGTGCAGGAGTCGACGACGGCGCTCATGCATTACGGCGTCGCCGAACTAGTCGCCGAGGCTTCCCGTTTCGTCACCCTACGCGAGGGTGACGTTATCGCCACCGGCACGCCTGAGGGTGTCGGACCGATGGAGCCGGGAGATACAGTCGAGGTAGAAATCGAAGGTATAGGAACTCTCGAAAACGATGTCGTCGAACCCGACGCGGAACCTTAGACGCGTCCTACGTCCTCGACGCTGACGCTCTCTACGTCGTCAACACCCGCAAACGCCTCCTCAACCGCCTCCGTACCGCCCGCCTCATCCTCGACAGCGACGTTGACGAGTAGTGCGACCAGCCCGAACGCGACATCTTCGCGCTGAATCGCGTTTAGCTCCGCCTCCTCCGGCAGAGCGCTCTTCAGGGCGTCCTCCAGCGCGTCAAGGTCCGTGTCGGCGTCGTCGGGCATTACCTTGATCTGTGCGACTACCTTTCCCATGGTTTACGGTCCCGTGAACCCGCATTCGGGGCAACTGTAGAGGTTGCTCTGCTTCCTGCACTTGTCACAACGGTTTATCGTGTGCCCGCATTCGGGACAGTCGAACTCGGTGAATCCCGCGCCAACGATGTTGACGCCGCAGGAGACACACCTTTTGCGTCCTTTCTGTGCGCTCATGGACGCCCGTTGTTCGTCTCCGTGCATAAGAGTTGTTATAGAACGTCCCCGACATCGGGTATGGAAACCCGCAGAACCGTTGCCCTTTCCGCGCCCGCCGGCGTCCTCGTCGCCGCGACCGGCATAGGGATCGCCGCCTTACTGACGCCGCTTGACCCGTTAACACAAGC
Organism: Halobacteriales archaeon; assembly: GCA_046540135.1. Lineage (GTDB taxonomy): Archaea > Halobacteriota > Halobacteria > Halobacteriales > Halorutilaceae > Halorutilus. The sequence continues at coordinate 855 of JBKHFQ010000169.1, read as the reverse complement.
AATCTCCGAGCTCGGGGCGCCCGAAGCGCCTTACTCGGCGGTCATGAACATCTCCTTCATCGTCGGCGGTGTCGTTTCTCTACCCTTCGGCGCGCTCCTCGCCTCCGAGGCGCGTAACGTCTACGAAAGAGCCGGCGCGTTCTTCGTCTCCGTTGCCTTCCTTGCCCTCACGGCGCTCGGCGTCTTCCCTATCGGGCGCTCGTACCATATCCCCGCGGCTATCACCCTCTACGCCTCCTTCACGGTCGCCCTCTGGGTACACGGAACGGGTGAGGCGCTCGCCGGTGAAACGAGGCGCGGACTAGCCACCGTCTGGCTCGGAAACTTCAACGTCATTGTCTGGGCGTCGTGGGCGTTCTGGCGCGTCTACGCGCCGGGTCTGGCGCTACCTGAGGCTCTCGGCGTCTCGATGTTTGTCGTCTGGATACTCGCCACCACACGACGCTTCTATAACTCTAGTGCATAATCCAAGTAGCAAATATTATATGCGTGCATCTCGTTTCGTTTCTCAATGACGGTAGACTGCCTCAGGTGCCGCGAATGCGGCAAGGAGTATCCCGCCGAGATACGTAACACGTGCGCCGCGTGTTTCGGACCGCTCGAAGTCGTATACGACTGGGACGAAGTCGATGTCACGACCGACGAAATCGAGGACGGTCCGGCGTCGATACGAAGGTACGTCGACCTACTCCCCGTCGAGAACGAGGAGTCGTTCGCTCAGGTCGACCTCGGCACGGGACGTAACGGACTCCACCGCGCCGACAACCTCGCCGACGAACTCGGTGTCGACGAAATCTACATCCTCAACGACTCGGTCAACCCGTCGTTCTCGTTCAAGGACCGCGTCACCGCCGT
>JBKHFQ010000168.1:0-3322 GCA_046540135.1 Halobacteriales archaeon | reverse complement strand
CGGCGAGGACTGCGCCTACGAGACGAACGTCGCTAAGAGCGTCGCCGTCGAGGCGGGTATAGACGCCGTCTACCACTCGATGCAGGCTTTCGGCGGATGGGGTTACGCCAAGGAGTACGACGTCGAGCGGTGGTGGCGCGAAATCAACCTGACGCGGCTCGCGCCCGTCACCCAGCAGATGGCGTACAACCATATCGCTCAGCAGATAGGATTCCCCAAGTCGTACTGACGACCGTCAGCGCCTTTACGCACCCTTCCCTAAACGTCCCATGACCGACGACTACGAGGCGCTACTCGATGAGGTGCGCGACTACGTCAAGATGACCGACGGCACCGTCGAAGACGAGATAGGTCCCGACATACAGGACGGACGCGAAATAAGCGGTCTGCGCGTCGGACGCGCTGGATACGTCTACGACGTTCTCGGCTCCCCTGATGCAGACTACTTCCTCCTCCGTTTCGGCTTCAACCTCCTCGAAAATCTGCGAAACTCGGGCGTCGAGAACCCTGCGGCGGTGCTCGCGTCGGGCGACGAAACCGAGATGGAGACGCTCATACTCAACCTCATCCGCGAGGTGTCGCACCCGTCGGTTGAGGTCGGTGTGGAGACAACCGACGACGGCGTATTTGCCGCCTTTACCGTCGAGCGCAAGATATTCGTCGACGACCCCTCGTTCGGCGTACGTGACTTTGAGGAGGCGGTCCGCGCCGTCGTCGCACAGGGCGACCGCGGCATCAAGCACCTACAGTTAGCGCTCGACATAGGCGGCGAAGCCGAACCCGGACGCGACGACGGCGACAGAGGCTTCATGTAGTCGTTGCGAGTTCTCCGTCTTCCTCGACCTTCTGGGACGTTAACGAGAACCGTCGGAAGGATTAAAGAATATATAATACCGCCGCCACCTTCGAACAAGGATGTTCGACAAAGTTCTGGTCGCAAACCGCGGTGAGATTGCCGTACGTGTCATGCGAGCGTGTGAGGAACTCGGTATCGGTACGGTCGCCGTCTACTCCGAGGCGGACAAGAACGCCGGACACGTCCGTTACGCAGACGAGGCGTACAACATCGGTCCGGCGAAGGCGTCCGAGTCGTACCTCGACCACGAGGCTGTCATCGAAGCGGGCGAGAAAGCCGGCGCAGAGGCGGTCCATCCCGGATACGGCTTCCTCGCCGAGAACGCCGAGTTCGCGTCGAAGGTCGAAGACAGCGATATGAAATGGATAGGTCCGCCGTCCGAGGCGATGGCGAACCTTGGCGAGAAGACGCAGGCGCGTCAGATAATGGACGCCGCCGACGTGCCTATCGTTCCCGGAACGAAGGAACCCGTCGAGTCGGCTGACGAAATAAAGGAGTTCGTCGACGATAACGACGTTTCGTACCCGCTCGCAATCAAGGCGGAGGGCGGAGGCGGCGGACGCGGTCTGAAGGTCGTCCGTTCGGAGGATGAAATCGAAGACCAGCTTGAAAGCGCGCAACGTGAGGGCGAGGAGTACTTCGACAATGCCAACGTCTACGTCGAGAAGTATCTCGACAACCCGAAGCATATAGAGGTTCAGATACTCGCCGACGAACATGGGAACGTGCGCCATCTCGGCGAGCGCGACTGTTCGCTCCAGAGGCGGCACCAGAAGGTTATCGAGGAAGCGCCGTCCCCGATTCTCGACGACGAACTCCGCGAGGAGATAGGCGACGCGGCGCGACGGGGTGTGCGCGAGGCAGGATACCACAACGCCGGTACGGTCGAGTTCCTCGTGGAGGACGGCGAGTTCTACTTCATGGAGGTCAACACGCGTATACAGGTCGAACACTGCGCCACCGAGGAGATCACCGACATCGACATCGTCAAGTGGCAGATACGCGTCGCAGACGGTGAGGAAATCGCCTTCTCGCAGGACGACGTGACGTTCAACGGACACGCAATCGAGTTCCGTATCAACGCCGAGGACGCGGTACAGGAGTTCGCTCCCCAGATGGGTTCGCTCGACAAGTACGACCCCGCGGGCGGTGTGGGTGTGCGTATAGACGACGGCGTCCGCCAAGGCGACGAGATTTCGGGCGACTACGACTCGATGATTGCGAAGCTAATCGTCTGGGGCGGCGACCGTGAGGAGTGCATCGAACGTTCGAAGCGCGCCCTCCGCGAGTACGAGATAGAGGGAATCAAGACCATCATACCGTTCCACCTCCTGATGCTGGACGACGACGCCTTCGTCGAAGGTAGCCACGACACCAAGTACCTTGACCAACATCTCGAACAGGACGCCGTTGAGGACGCATATGAGAACTGGGGTACGGACGAGAAGCCTGCGCCCGCCGGAGTCGAGGAGACGCTTGAACGCGAGTTCGTCGTCGAGGTCGACGGAAAGAGGTTCGAGGTCAACCTTGAGGACTACACGCCAGAGATGCTCGTCGCTGAGGGTAGTGCGACGGGCGGCGCTGGCGGTGGAGGCGGCGGCGCACAGACAATCGACGTTGACGGACACCCTGTGACCGCCGAGATGCAGGGCAACGTCCTGAGCGTCGAGGTCGAGGAAGGTGACGAGGTAGGCGAGGGCGAGGTCGTCTGCGTCATAGAGGCGATGAAGATGGAGAACGACATTACAACGTCTGTCGCCGGAACCGTGACGGAGGTCGCTGTCGAGGATGGTGACAGCGTCAACCAAGGCGACCTACTCGTCGCCATCGAATAATGGACGTACGTCTCGACGACGACGCGACCGAGGACGAGGCGGACGCAATAGCGACGGCGCTTGCCGAACACCTCGACGACCGTGTGACGGTCTACGTCGGCGACGCCCACGAACCCGCCGCGACGCGTGACCCCCCGCGCGTGCCGAACGAGACGTACGACGACGACGCAGAACCGACCGAACGCGAGGAGCGCCTGCGCGACGAAATCGAGGACATAGAGCGCGGCGGACCCAAAAAGTACCGCGACAAGTTAGAGGAGACGGGCAAGCTTTTCGTCCGCGACCGCCTTGACCTGTGGTTCAACGAAGGCGACGACGACGCGCTCAGGTTCGAGGACGGACGTTTTGCAAACTTCGACGAATGGCACGAGAGCGTCGAAGGCTCGGACCCCGACGACCCGCTCCCCGCGGACGGTCTGCTCACCGGAGCGGCGACGTTTGAGGGGCGCGACGTGCATTTCATGGCGAACGACTTCTCGGTCAAGGCGGGAAGCATGGCGGAGAAGGGCGTCGAGAAGTTCCTCCGTATGCAACAGCGCGCCGCGAAGAACGGAAAGCCCGTCCTCTACCTTATGGACTCGTCGGGCGGACGTATCGACCAGCAGACGGGTTTCTTCGCCAACCGCGAGGG
>JBKHFQ010000167.1:0-3350 GCA_046540135.1 Halobacteriales archaeon | reverse complement strand
CGGGGTCGCGGACGGTGACCTTGTTCATCAGGAAGCCGCCGAGCCAGAAGCCGCCCCCGAAGTAGTTGTTCTTCTCCAGAATCATCGTCTTGACGCCGCGTTCGGCGAGCTCCTTCCCTGCGGCGAGTCCTGACGGTCCGCCGCCGACGATTATGACGTCGGAGTCGCTAAAGTCCATGAACTCATCGGTCCACTCCTGACCGATGGCGCGTGTGACATCCGCCTCTCCGACGTTGCTGAACTTCTCGAACTCTCCGTTTTGATTGTTTGAGTCTGCCATCGTGTACTTTAGGTTAACCAAGTAGTAAAAGCTACTGTTACGCAAGAGGGTTAAACAGGCGGTACGAATCAGGTCCAATGACACCGACGCAGATAGGCACCCTCGGACCCGCGGGGACGTACTCTCACCGCGCCGCCTCGCGTCTCGGCGACGATATAAGCTTCTACGACGGCGTCCCCGAAATTGCCGACGCGGTCGAACGCGGCGACGTAGAACGCGGCGTCGTGCCCGTCGAGAACTCCATCGAAGGAAGCGTGAACGCGACGCTCGACGTACTCGTTGAGTACGACCTGTACGTCGTCGGCGAGGTAGTCGTCGATGTCGAACACGCGCTTCTCGCCCAAGACGAGGAGTTCGATGTCGTAGCCAGCCATCCGCAGGCGCTCGCACAGTGCCGCGGCTACCTCCGCGACAGATACCCCGACGCCGAACTCCGGAGCGTCTCGTCCACCGCCGCGGGCGTTGAGGAGGCGCGCGAAGACGCGTCGGTCGCCGCCATCGCGCACCCGTCGCTCGCCGACGAGACGGTGTGGGTCCTCGACGAGTCGGTACAGGACGCCGACGGCAACTCGACGCGTTTCGTCGTCCTCGCGCGCGAACCCGCCGACGGAGGCGGGAAGACCTCTATCGTCGTCTACCCCGGTGCGGACCGACCCGGACTTCTGTACGACATACTCGGCGTCTTCAAGGACCGCGGCGTCAACCTCACCCGCATAGAGTCACGCCCGTCAAAACGCGAGCTCGGCGACTACGTCTTTCACATAGACTTCGAGGGCGGTTCGGACGACGCCGACGGGATACTCGACGCGCTCGACGAACACGTCGAATGGGTCGAGTTCCTGGGTAGCTACGACCGCGTTGACTGACCGTCTCCACTATCTCCCGGTTCTTGATGAACTCTCAGATTTCATCTTCGAACCAAGCCTTGAACTGCTTTGCGCGTTCGACGCGTTCGCGCGCTATACGTTTTCCCGTCTCGGTCTCGATTCGTTCGGCGATACGCTCGCCGCGTTTGACGACGCGTTCGATGATGTCAGGCACCTCCTCGTGTGACCGCGACTCGTATCCGACGCGCATTACCATCAGGGTCGCGCCCGCGACGCCTATCTTGTCGATAGAGTCCGCCTCTATGAGCACCTTCGACTCTATCGGCATCTCGCCGTCCATCTCCCTCGTGTGGTCGCGTATCACGCGCGCGACACGGTCGATGAATGTGTCAGGGAAGCCGTTCCGCGAGAGGTACTTCTGGGCTATCCAAGCGCCCTCCTCGGCGTGCTTTTCCTGTTTCACCTGGAACTTTGCGGCGTCGTGGAAGACACCTGCGACCCGCACGACGCCCACATCCGCGCCCTCCTCGCGCGCGATTCGTTCCGCGAGGTCGACAACCCCGATAAGGTGGCGGTACCTGTACTCGGCTGAGTGCCAAGGATACCACCGCATCCTGTCGCCGTTCTCGCGTACCGTGTCATGGAGATGCTCCCGGACGTACTCCGCCATCTCGGTGAACTCCTCGTATGTCACGCCGAGTTCGCCTACGGCGTCTGCGTCGCCCACGACAGCCACCTCCTGTGGTCCGTATTCCGTCTGTTCATAGTTATCTTCCATACGTGACGGGTTTATTTAGTACTTCACCCTGAGGGCGCGAAGAGTATATACGTCAAAAGCCTCAAACTCCGACAGGTGAATAGCTTGTCACAGGAGAAACCGTTCGGTAGGAACATACCTCTCGGCTTGCCGACGCTTGATACCGTCTTCGGTGGAGGGGTGCCGAGCGGCACCTCCATACTGCTTTCGGGCGAGGTGGGCGCGGGCGCGAACGAGTTCGTCTACACAAGCGCCGCTATGGTCTCGATGGCACGTTCCGACCCCGAATCCTTCGAGATATACACAGACGCCGAGGTCGAACCCGACGCCTTACCCGACGACGTTCACTACATCAGCTTCATGCGGAGCGAGGACGATGTCCTCGACGACATGCGGTCGGTCCTCGACGACAAGATGTACGAGAGCCTTTCGTCCAGCATAGTCTTCGAGGACTTCTCCGACGACTACTTCCGTAACACCGTCGTGCCGCGGTCGTGGGTCGACGAGGAGCTAACCGACCTCCGGAGCCTTGGGGAGGCTAAGGAAGATAGCATCCTGTCGGCGTTCGCCGACTACCTCGACGAAAACGCGTCGGGGAACGTCGTCGTCATCGACTCGTTGACATCGCTCGTACGTGCTTCGCGGTACAGGCTCGAATGGGGCGAGATACTCGTCATGCTCGCGGGTCTACAGCGCGCCACCAAACGGTGGAACGGTCTCATCTACGCCGTCCTCAACAAGGATACGCTTGAACCCCGCGAGCATCAGGAAATTGCCTCTATCTTCGACGGACTCTTCCATTTCGAATGGGTCGAGGGCGACACCGAGCGTCAGCGTATGATGTACGTCGGCTCTTTCCGCGGAGCCATGGGACGTATGACGGGACACGAGGACGACAAGTACGAGACGGAGATAACCGAGGAAGGCTTCGAGATAAGCAACATACGTAAGATAAAATGACCGACAACGGCGACGACTTCGAGGGTGCCTTTGGCGAAGACGCGGACGAAGACGCCGACGTTTCGGACTTTGAGGAAGCCTTCGAAGCAGGTGCACGGAAGGGTTCTGGCGGGGACGAACAGATATCTGACGATGGTGCGTCCGAACGTATACTCGACCTGAGCGACCGCATCGACCTCGGAATCGAAGGACTCGACGAGATGATACGTGGAGGCGTTCCCAAAGGAAAGACGCTCTGCGTAATAGGGGGTCCGGGTGCCGGAAAGACGACGTTTGGTATGCAGTTCGTCGCGCAGGGGTTGCGGAACGGCGAAAACTGCGTCTACTTCACGCTTGAACAGGACGAGGAAGACATCATATCGACCGGCGACGCAAAAGGCTGGGATTTCAGCGAACACGACGACTCGCTCGCCGTCGTGCAGATGCATCCCATCGAGGTGGCTTCGTCGCTCAGGAGCATACGTAACGAACTACCCCGCATGATATCCAGCTTCGGTGCTTCGCGCGTCGTCTTCGACTCCATCGC
>JBKHFQ010000166.1:0-3418 GCA_046540135.1 Halobacteriales archaeon | reverse complement strand
ACGTGCTGATGTATCCCGAGACCGCCGAGAGCGCCGCGCGCTGGATGGAGCGGGAACTGGGCCTGCCCTTCACCAAGACCGTGCCCATCGGCGTCGGCGCCACGCGCGATTTCCTGCAGGAAATCGGCGAGATCACCGGCCTGCCGGCCGTCCTGGGCGACACCTTGATCGCCGGGATCCGCGCCGACACGGCCGTCCGGTACACGCTCGCCACGCGCGGCGAGGAGGACGAGATGGTCGAGACGGTTGGCGAGAACTACGGCGGCGAGGTCCATATCGCTGAGGACATGCAGACGATAGAGGTCAAGGACTGAGAGCGCCGCATTTCGTCATTCCGTCGTCGGTTCGAGTAGCGCGACGTAGAAGCCGCCCGTATCGTTCTGGTGAGGGTAGAAACGTCGGGTCTTACCAACATCGTCAACGTAGGTCTTGTCTTGCCATTCGGTAACACCCGGTGACGAGTCGAGACCTACGTCAAACGAACGGACGCGCGCGTCGCCGTTACGGACGACGTGGTCGACGACCGCCTCGTTCTCTTCTGGCGCGAACGTACACGTCGAGTAGACTACGCGTCCGCCGTCGTTCACGAGGTCGAGCGTCCGCGTCAGTATTCCTTTCTGGACGCCGACGACCGACATACGTTCGTCCCTCGAAACTGCGTCAGGTTCGCCGTACTCCGGGTTCTTGCGCACCGTCCCCTCGGACGTACACGGAACGTCGACCAACGCGGCGTCGAAGCTGAGCGCGTCGGGGAAACGGCGTCCGTCGTAGCTCGTGACGGCGACGTTGGTAAGACCGAGTCGGTCGGTGTTGTTGCGTAACGCCGCTATACGCCCGACGTTGTCGTCGTTGGCAACGACACCTGCGGCTTCCGCGGCTACCTGTGTCGTCTTGCTTCCCGGCGCGGCGCAGGCGTCGAGTACGAGACCGTCGTTAAGTTCAACCGCGTCGCCCAGAACGACGGGGGGAAGCATACTGACCTCCTCCTGCACAGCTATCCATCCGAGATAATGTGGGAGCGTGTTACCGACCTTTGCGTCGTCAGGTTCGTCGATACGGAAGCCGTCGTCGTACCAACCGAGACTTTCGACGCCGAAGCCCGCTTCTTCGAGGGCGGCGCATACCTCACCGAAAGACGACTTGACAGGGTTGACGCGTCCGGTGCGCGGCAGGGGGAGGTCGCAAGCTTCGACGAACCTGTCGTGGTCGTCAACGATACCTGCGTACCGTTCGAGCGTCATAGCACCTTTTCGAGTGGGTTCTCGTCGGCGTCGTGTTCGTACAGACGTACTGCCGCGTCGTCGAGCACCTCGTCGCGCAGGAGGTCGTTGAGGGATTCGAGACGCTCCGCCGCGCCGTCGACGTAGACGATGTCGTGTAACGTCAGTACTGCGTTTCCGTCGAGGTCTTCCGAGACCGTGCCGCTCACCGCGTTGCCGTCGTGCGTCCCCTCAAACTCGGCGTGCGAAGCACCCGGCGCGAACTCGGCGACATCGACCTCGTCGAAATCGGCGTCGAAGGCGTCACGGACGGCGTTCTTGACGGCGTCGACGCCGACTGAGTCAAGACGGACGATGAGACGGTAGGTGCGTTCGGCGAACAGTTCAAGCGTCTCCCCGTCGTCGCCCCCCGTCATAGCTCCTCCCTGAGCGCGTCGTTCATCTCATCGACGGGCGCTTCGCGTCCCGTCCATATCTCGAAAGCCTCCGCGCCCTGATAGACGAGCATCCAAGCGCCCTCGACCGTCGTCGCGCCCGCATCCGCGGCGTCACGGAGCAGACGTGTCCGCAGGGGCGTGTAGACGGCGTCGAATACGACGTGGTGCGGGCGTAACGCCTCCGCAGGGACGGGAGAAACGTCCTCCTCCATGCCGACCGTCGTGGCGTTGACGACGATGTCGGCATCAGGCACGATACCGTCGAGCGCTTCGAGGGGATGAGCGGTAGCGTCACCGACTTCGCGCACCTCCTCGGCGAGAGCTTCGGCGCGTTCGAGCGTCCGGTTGACGACGGCAACGGTCGCACCTTTGCCTGCGAGAGCGAAAGCGACCGCACGCCCGGCACCGCCCGCGCCGACGACAACGACCTCCTGTCCGGAGACATCAGTCTCGCGTTCGATGGCGCGTAAAGCACCCTCAGCGTCGGTGTTGTAGCCGCGCACTTCGTCGCCGAAGTCGAGCGTGTTGACAGCGCCGATACGCTCCGCCGTCTCGTCGAGGGTTACGTCGTCAAGCGCGGCGACCGACTCCTTGTGTGGCACGGTGACGTTGAGACCGTCGATACTCAAGGCGTCCGCACCGCGTACCGCATCGCCTACGTCGTCCTCCTCGACGCGGTAACGCGAGTACGTCGCGTCTACGCCCGTCGCCTCGTACGCCGCACCTTGCATCGGCGGCGACAGCGAGTGTTCGACGGGGTCGCCTATGATTCCGTACAGTTCCATCGGGCGGTCTTCGTCGCGCCGTACAAAAACACCGTCGAAAAAGATTATACAGGGGAACCCGTACACCGAACCGTGTACAAGGTCGTCGGATGCTCGAACTGCGAGAGCGTCAAGATAGCCGTCGAGGGCGACGAGACGACCGTCTGCAACCGGTGCCAGAACCAGATTGACGTAGATGCGGCGCGCACAATCTTCCGGTCCGAGGACCTCGAAGAGGCGAAGGAGGCACGGTCGGTGGCTCTCGCGCGCAGACAGGGCTTCGACGACATCGCCGACGACATCGTTGAGGGCGGAATAGTCTCCGAGAACGTCGGCGAACGTTTCGGCGAGGACGAAATTCTCGAAGACCGCGGCGTCGACACAGAGGCGGTTGAGAAGGCAGGCGAAGTCTCACGCGACGCAACCGACGGCGAGTCGAAGCCCCAGACACGTATCGTCAAGGACGCCGTCGAGCTCCTCGACGAACCCACCGACGACGACATCGCGGAGTTCGCCGAGGAACGCGGCGTGGCACGCGACAAGGCGTTCGAGATAGTCGACAAGCTATGCATGGAGGGCGAGGCGATGCGGACGCGTGAGGGTACGGTGCGTCTTCTCTAAAACGTAAGCCGTTTAAGCGGGCACAGCAAACGACGCCCTACGAGCGCACACGGTAGCGCGTGTTTCGACACGCCGGTATGTGGTCGCGAGACTGAACCGCCGAAGCGCCGTGGTGATAGACATGGCAAAGTCGTTCTACACACATATACGCGACGAATGGAAGAACCTCGACGAGGGCGAGATAGAGGAGGTACAGTGGAGACGCCTGCAGGACTGGCGAGAAGAAGGCGCGGTCGAACGTATCGAGCGCCCGACGCGTCTTGACAGGGCGCGTTCTCTCGGTTACAAGGCTAAGCAGGGCGTCGTGGTCGTCCGTGCACGTGTCCGTAAGGGTAGCGCGCGCAAGCCACGTCCCAACAAGGGACGACGTTCCAAA
>JBKHFQ010000165.1:0-3435 GCA_046540135.1 Halobacteriales archaeon | reverse complement strand
GACGCCCGTCCGCAAGTCCGTGACGGTCGGCGAGGAGGTCGACGACTTTGAGGTCGTCGACATCGACACGTCCGTGACGGCGGGCGGGAGTGACGAAGTTCGTGTCGACGTACGCAACACGGGTGACGAAGACGTCGAGGACGCCAACGCCAAGATTTTCGTCAACGACCCGCTTTCGTCATCGGACAACAGCGCGCACCTTGGGGAGATGGACGCAGGGGAGACCAAGACAGCCGTCTTCACGGTATCCGCGACGGATGACGCCGTGGCAAAGGAGTACTCCGCCTCGATGGAGGTGCGTTACGACGACGGGGGCGGTGACACAGAACTCGCAGACGGGATTAGTCTTGGTCTACCCGTTGGCGAGTCGTCGGGCGGCATACCAACCGTCTACGTCGTCGGCTTCGTGGTAGTCCTCGCCGTCGCAGGCGGCATCTTCGTATACACAAGACGTTAGCATGGAAAGTCTCAGGGACGTGTTCGAAGGTGTCGGACGCGCGGTCGCCGAGCATCCGGGAGCAACGCTGTTGGTCGCCGCGGCGCTCGTACTCGTCGCGGTAACCGGTGCGGCAGGCATAACAAACGTCACCGGTAACGACGCCTTCGTCTCCGAAAACCCGACGCTCGACGCGTATCAGGAGTCGTTCGACAGAAAGACCGTTGCGGTACTGGTCGAAGGCGACGTAACCGAACCTTCGACACTGCGCGCCGTCGACAGGTTCGACAGACGCGTCTCGGACGTCGAGGACGTAGAACAGGTTGCGACCCCCGCCGACGAAGCGCGTGCCGCGTATGGTCGCGTACCGGGTTCAAGCGCCCGGATACGCGACGTCGTCGACACGTCGGATACGACGGTGGTCTCAGTCGTTCTCGAAGCCGACCTCTCTCAGGAGGAACAGCGTGTCGCCTACGAGGAGACAGTCGAAGCGAAGGGGTGGGCGTCGTTCCCTGCGGGTGTCGACGTCGTCGTAACGGGACAGCCTGCTTTCACGTCGCAACTCAACAGTCTGATAGGGCAGAGTACGTCACAGTTGCTCGGTCTCGCGGTCGGTCTCATGATAGTGGCGCTGTTCTTCCTGTTCCGCGGCGTGCGTCTGCGCCTCCTACCCATCGTTGCGGTCTTCGTCGGCGTAGTCTACACCTTCGGCGCGATGGGCTTCACGGGCGTCCCCAACTCGACGTTGACGTCGGCGGTCTTTCCTATCCTCATCGGCTTAGGTATCGACTACTCCGTCCAGTTCCACCAGAGGTACGAGGAGGAACTCGAAGACAAGGCGCCGCGCGACGCCTTACCCGCCGCTGTCGGCGGTGTCGGACCGCCGGTACTCGTCGCCATGCTCGCCGCGGCGCTCGGATTCGGCGCTACATGGCTCTCGACGCTCGGCGTTCCGGCTTTCGTCTGGTTCGCGCAGACTTCCATCTTCGGTGTGTTCCTGACGTTCCTGACCGCGGTAATCGTACTCCTCCCTGCCCTAACCCTGTACGTCAGGTACCGCGGTGGTGGCGAGATAGAGGAGAAAGGGGAAGAGGACACGGTGAAAGAAGACGATAACAGGAACGTAGGTGCGGCGGGACGCGCTCTGGGAGCGGGTTCGCGCAAGCTCGCGGAGCACCCCGCGCCCGTGATACTCGTTGCAGGTCTGCTGATGGTCGGCGGCATGTACGCCGGAACGACGCTCGACACGCTCGCGGACACGGAGGAGTTCGTCCCCGACGACCTGCCCGCGCTACTCGACCTACAGCAGTTCCGGGACGAGTCCGGCGGAGGTGAGTCGAACAGGTACGACCTCCTCGTAACGGGGGACGACCTACGCAATCCCGACACGTTGCGTTGGATGGAGGAGTTCAGAGACGTCGTAACGGGCACGGAGACAGTCACGGAGGTCGAGTCGCCCGCGACGCTCGTGAGAACGAACAACGGCGGCGAGATACCCGCGACGACCGCGGGGGTCGAACGAGTGCTTGGGGACCTGCCGGCGACGGAGACGGCACGGTTCTACAACGACGGCTACGCACGTATGACCGTCGTGAGCGAGCGCGGTCTGTCGACACGTAAGGTCATCTCCCTGACAGACAACGTCGACGAATCCGTCGAGACGAGCCGTCCGCCGCCGGGTGTGGAAGCGGAACTCACGGGGACGAACGTCATAGCGCCGGGTTCGACAGTCGAACAGATAGAGTCACGTAACGGCATCACGGCGCTCGGCGTCCTGTTCGTCTTCGTCCTGCTGTTGCTCTACTACCGTCATCCCGTCAAGTCCGTCGCTCCCCTGATACCGATGCTGTTCGTGGTAGGGTGGCAGAACGTCTACATGTACGTATTCGACATCAGCGTCTCGCCGCTCGGCGCGTCGCTCGGCGCCCTATCCGTCGGTATCGGTGCTGAGTACACCATCATCGTTATGGAACGGTACTACGAGGAACGCGAGAAGGGCGTTGCGCCGCTCGACGCCGTCGAAACGGCGGGACAGCGCGTCGGTAAGGCGATTTCGGTGTCGGGTATGACGACCGTCTTCGGATTCTCGGCGCTTACGCTGTCGCCGTTCCCCATACTCGCCGACTTCGGATACCTGACCGTCGGTGTCATCTTCCTGACGCTCGTCGCCGCTCTCGTGACGCTTCCACCCGTACTAATCGTCATGGACTCGCTCAAGGCGGACACGGTCCGGTGGCTGAGGTCGAAGGAGAGTACCGCCGAAGCTTCGGAGTAGAGGGCGGGTCAGCCACCCGTCATACACAAAGACTTTTGCGCCGGAACCCGTACGTGAGTCAGTCACATGAACGAAGTCGAACTGGAGGTCGCTAAGGCGTACCCCAACGACTCGGGACGCGGTATAGCGCGTCTCGACCCCGACACGCTCCTGCATCTCAAGCTTAGCCCCGGCGATATCATCGAGATAGAGGGGGCTGACACGACCGCCGCCAAGGTCTGGCGCGCCGACCGGAAAGACTGGAACAACGACACCATCCGCATAGACGGCTTCACGCGCCAGAACGCCGACGTGGGTATCGGCGAGCGTGTCACGATACGGAAGGCGGAGACGAAGGACGCCGACCGCGTGGTTCTCGCGCCGCCAGAAGGTGCGAGCGTCCAGTTCGGCAGCGACGCGTCGGGCATGGTCAAGCGCCAGGTTCTGAAGCGTCCCGTCCGAGAGGGCGACGTTGTCCCCGTCATGTCGTCGACGAACCATCCGTTCATGCGTTCGCCCGGACAGGCGATTCCGCTTATCGCGACGGAGGCAGACCCCGACGGAACTGTCATGGTCACCGAGGACACCGAGGTCGTCCTGCGTGAGGAGCCCGCACACGGCGTCGAGTCACACACGAGCGGTGTGACGTACGAGGACATCGGCGGTCTGGAGGAGGAGATACAGCGCGTCCGCGAGATGGTCGAGCTACCGATGAAGCACCCGCAGATATTCCAGCGCCTCGGAA
>JBKHFQ010000164.1:0-3440 GCA_046540135.1 Halobacteriales archaeon | reverse complement strand
CAGGGTTCAGAGAGGATGAGGTAGGTTTGGATGATGCGACCTCCAAGATTCGTGCTCTGTCCGATGAGACGGAGATGTTCATATCGGATGCTGTCGTGGAGCAGGGGATAAAGATGCTTGAGGAACTAGCGGAGTAGTATCTATTTCGCCCAGAACGGGTCGACCTGCCTCTTCTCCTCCAGATACTCGTTGAGAGCCTCGCGTGTCGCGTCGTCGAGTAGGTCATCGAACTCCTGTTCAAGCGCCTTGGCGTGTTTCTCAGGGACTGAGGTGAACAGAACATCGCCCTCCTTCAGGTCGCGTCCGACGGTCGGTCCGTCGACTGCGACCGACACCTCGTCGCCCTGTCCCGCCTCGTCGATATCCTCGCCTTGGCTCTGTATCCCCTGCACGACGCCGACCTTCTCGCCCATACGCTCGACCGAGACGTTTCGTTCGAGCGTGCCCGACAGTATACGGGCGCCGACGACCGCGGGGTCTGACTGCCGGAAGACGTGGTCGTGCATTACGCGGAACTTGGCGGGGAGAACGACGGATTCGAGTACGTTCTCGGCGCGCTCCTCCTCCATTCCCTTGACCCAGTCCTCGTACTCCTCTATGAGTCGGTAGATTACGTCGCCCTCGAACAGTTCGACGAGCGCCTCGTCGGCGTACTCACGCGCGTCGTCGAGTACGTCTACGTTAAAGGCGATGACGGCGCGGTGCTGTTGTTCGTCCGCCGTCTCGGCGTCCACGATGTCACGGCGCGATACGGCACCCTCTGAAGCGGTCATGATAGGCACGTCTGCGTCGTCAAGCGCCTTTGCGAGCGCCTCAACCGAACCGACCGTATCCGCCTTGACGACGACGCCGTCTTCCGCAGTTTCGACGCCTATCTCGTCCATCTCGCTTCTGACGCGCTCAACGACATCGTCAAGTTCGTCGTCGTCGCCCACGACGACGAACGGTGCGCCCGCCATCGCGTCGTCGAGTTCAGGCGCGGCTACCTTGACACCCTCGGCGGCGACGACGCGGTCGACGCGCCTGAACTCATCCTCCTCGTTTATCTCGACCTTCTCCGACGGTTCGAGGAGGGCACGGACCTCGGTCACGATGGGTTCGAGCTGTCCGCCGACTACGACCGTGTCGCCGACCTCAACGACTCCGTCGTAGACGAGTACGTCGACAGTTGTGCCGAGACCTTTCTTTTCCTTGACCTCGACGACGGTGCCCTCGCCGGGACCGTCGGGATGGGTGGTGAGACTCTCGGTGAGGAAACGCTGTGCGAGACCGACGAGTACCATCAGTAGGTCGGGTATTCCTTCACCCGTCTCGGCGCTGACAGGAACGACGCCGATGGTAGAACGGAAGTCGTCGACGCGGTCGTACCTGTCCGCCTGAAAGCCGTTGTCGTGGAGGTCTCCGATAATCTCGTAGACCGCGTTCTCAACGTCGTTCTGGACGCGCTCCGACTGCTCCGCGAAGGTTTCGCGGAACGGTGCGTCGGGGTTCGTCTTCCATCCGGGGACGGCGTCTATCTTGTTCGCGGCGACGACGAAAGGCGTCTCGGTTCTATCGAGGATTTTCACAGCCTCGACGGTCTGAGGCTGGAAGCCGTCGTTGACATCGACGACAAGGACAGCGATATCGGAGAGTGCGCCGCCACGCGACCGTAACGTCGTGAATGCGTGGTGTCCGGGGGTGTCGATGAACAGGAGACCCGGCAGGTCGAACTCCTCGTCAGGGTTGCAGATACGTTCAATTACGTCGATGGGGACGACCGTCGAGCCTATGTGCTGTGTAATCGCGCCCGCCTCGCCCTCGGCGACGGCGCTCCCGCGTATCTCGTCGAGAAGCGTCGTCTTCCCGTGGTCGACGTGTCCGAGGACGCTCACTATGGGAGTCCTTATCGCCTCGTCGTTTTCGTCCGTCATCGTTGCCCCTTAGAATCTACCGTAACGGGGCGGTGGACCGGTTAACGCTTTTCGGTTCTCTCACGACCACCTGTCGAGCGACGACTGCGTGGTCGCGTCCTCGATACGTTCGACCGCCGACTCGACTCGGTCGCGGGAAAAGTCGTGTTCATCGACGAGGAGCGAGACTGCGGCGTCGGTGTCGGGGGTCTCCCAGTCGAGAGCGTAGTCGTCGATCGTTTCGGGTTCGAGGAACAGAGACTTGACCTCGTCTACGTCGACGGCGAACTCGTCGTCGTGTTCGTCCACCGCCTCGTCGAAGCCACCGTCACGCACCGTGTCGAGCGCCGTCTTAGGACCGTATCCGTGTATCCCCTTGTTGTAGTCCGTCCCGACAAGAACCGCAACCTCAACGAGTTGCTCGCGCGTCAAGCCGAGTTCATCGAGGGTCTCTTGGAGGTCTATAACGTCGGGCGTGAGTTCGTTACCACCGCGCCCTCGTACGGTGAGGTTGCGGACGAGCGTCGGAGCGCCGAACAGGAGTGCGTCGTAGTCCTGCGAACCGACGGAGTCGAGAGCGTCGTCACGGCACATCCGCGCCGCCTGTGCCTCGCCCTCGGCGGGCGCTTCAAGCCACGGCACGTTTAGAGCGTCGAGTAGCGCCACCGCCGTCTCGACCTGCGGCGGTTCGAGACGCGTCGCCTGTTGCGCGTGCTTGAGCATCGCCGCCTCGTCGCCGCGCCGCGCCGCCTCCTCGTACGCCTCCTCCGCCTCGGTGCGCCGCTCGTCGCGCTCCTCCAGCGTCTTCCGTTTGAGCGCGGGAGGCTCGCCGTCGAAGACGTAGCACGGCTTGATGCCCGCCTCGTACAGGTTCGCCGTCCGGTACAGAAGACCGCTGAGGTGCGACGTAACACGTCCCTTCGAGTCCTTGAGCGGTTCGCCGTCGCGCCCGCGTATGTTGGCGAGGAATCCGTAGAGCGCGTTGTACGCGTCGATTCCGACGCGGCCGCCTACCTCTTCGAGCGGCGTCTCGTGCGCGACGACGATGTCGCCTAAGTCTACTCCCATGGGCGCGAAACGCGGCGCGGGGAAAAAGAACTGTCGGGTGTCCGCGTCACCCGGATAGCTCCGTCTCGACGCCGAAACGGTATACCTCACCCTCGTGTTCGACGTAGACCCCCGACGGACCTTCCTCGCCGTCGTACATAGGTAGCTCATCGAAGGCGTCGGTCGCGTTCACCCAGTCGCCCCCTGCGACCTCACCACCGCCCTCGCAGTTTTCGTCGTTGCTTTCGAGCCTACAGCGGTGGTATCCGACAACTATGTCGTAGACGGGTTCGTACTTCGCCAGTTCGTCGGAGGAGACGGTTTGGGCGTCGTCGGGTACGGATTCGTGTGTGGTCACCTCGACGTAGCCCCGAGTGGCAACCGAGACGACGTTCGGTTCGACGAGTAGCACGACCAACCTAGGGTATCCTTCCCCGACGCGCCACGTACCAGTAGCGTTGCCACCGTCGGTTTCGACACGCACCTCGTACTCGCCCTCAT